>CAYWVJ010000007.1:0-15863 GCA_964461825.1 uncultured Gammaproteobacteria bacterium | reverse complement strand
GTTGACGGCGGCTCGACGGACCGCACCGCGGAAATTGCACAAACGTTTACAAAAAAAATCATACGAACGGACAACCCGCCGATTTTTCACATCAACAAGCAAAAAGCGCTCGACGCGTGCACCGGCGACTGGATATTGCAGCTGGATGCGGATGAAATCATTACCGACGATTTGAAAAAAGAGATTTTATCTACGATCCATAACCAACGATCTGCGATCAACGGGTTTTATATTGCGCGGAAGAATTATTTCTGGGGCCATTGGATGCGCAAAGGCGGTCAGTATCCCGATTACGTTATACGGCTCGTCCGGCGCGGCAGGGCGCGGTTTCCGGCCAAAACCGTGCATGAGCAGATCGACGTTGACGGTCGCGTCGGGTATCTTACGCACCCAATGGAACATTATTCGTACCGGTCAAACGACGATTATTGGCGCAAAGCCGACGCTTACACGACGCTTGCGGCAGCGGAAATGAAAGCGCGCGGGCTGAAAAAGTCGTTGGGCACGTGGGTTGCCTACAACGTAATCAAACCCAAATTCACGTTCCTCAACATTTTTTTCCGGCACAAGGGGTTCCTTGACGGCTGGTACGGATTCCTGTTTGCCGTATTTTCCGCGATGCATTTCCCGATTGCATACAAAAAATTTGTAAAACTGGCAATGCTGTTTATTTTCTTTTTATCGGTTGCTGTACCGGCACGTGCGGATTACGTTCTGCCTTACCCTTCATACATGCCGGGAAACAAACTTTACAGAATTACCAGAATTATCGACGTTCTGGAGAACTATTGGTATTTCGGAAACATCGCGCAGCAGAAATATCATTCCAAATTGGCGGATAAATATTTAGTGGAAGCCAAAACGCTGTTCGAATATAAGCAATATCTGCTTGCCGTTGATGCACTTATGCGGTCGGATGCACAGTTTCGGCAGCTTCCGAAAAACGCTGCCGTTCGCGAGGAGGCAAAAAAGCATATCGAGACATTAGAGGAGCTTATCCAAACCGTCCCGCCGCAGTTCAGCTGGTCGCCGGAAAAGGCCGCAGCAACCCAGCTGAAGCTTAAAGACCTCCTTACCGCGTCGATTACGCTTCGGCAGCTATGGTAATACTTTATTTTATTGCCGTTGCCGCGCTTGCCGTTTTCTCCTACGGTTACATCGATCCGCACCTGTCGAAACTCTTTCCATATGTTGCCTACTATCATCGGCAAGAAGCAACGATTATATTTTTTGTTTTGCTTACAATACTGTTTTGGTGCTACCTTTATTTTCTCAAACATCATCCAAAAATTTGGGTTATCGCCGTATCCGCACTCCTTCTCGTATTCTCATATCCAGGGCTCTCGTACGACATTTTCAATTACATGACCACCGCAAAAGTTTTGTATACGTACCGCGAAAATCCGTACGTCGTCATGCCGATCGAAATTCCCAACGAGCCGTATCTTGCGTTTACGAGAGCCGCCAATAAAGTTGCGCTCTACGGGCCGGTGTGGCTTGCGATTTCCGCAGCCCCGCATTTTCTGGGACTAGGCAACGTGTGGGCGACGATGTTCGCGTTCAAAGCCGTAAATGCAGCGGCATACGTACTGTTTAGCTGGTTAGTTTACCGGTGGACGAAGAATTGGACCAACGTTGTTTTTTTCGCGCTCAACCCGCTTGTTCTTATCGAGGTTCTGGTTAACGGCCACAACGATATTTACATGATGATCCTTGCGGTTGCCGCGCTGCGGTATAAAAACATTTTCGCGCTTATCGCGTCGTGGTTTATCAAGGGTGCAACGGTCCCGCTTATTTTCGTATTTAAAAAATCGTTCCGCTGGACGTACTGGGTTCTTGCTGCGGTTTTTTTTATACTCGCTCCTCTTCGTGAAGAACTCTACCCTTGGTATGCAGTTTGGCTAATTGCGCCGGCCGCCATGCTGCCGTACAAACAAAACAAATTCCTGTGGCAGTTTACGGTTGCATTATCGTTTTCGCTGGAGCTGCGGTACCTGCCGTATTTGTGGATGGGCTATTATGAAGGGCCGGGGCCAATGTTACGGGTGTTGTTGACCGCAGTTCCGGTCGCGGTATTTTTGGGATGGTACGCATGGTCAAGAAAAAAACGGTACTTATTCTGACGGTGCTTGGCATTGTTGCGTTTTTGCTGCGGTGGTGGCTTATGCCAAGCAATTTGTTTTTCGGCCCCGAACAGGGGAGGGATTTTCTTGCCGTCCGCGACATTCTCGGCGGTAAACTGACGCTTATCGGCGCAAAAACCGACATAAGCGGGATATTTCACGGGCCGGTGTATTATTACCTTGCCGCGCTGCCGTTTGCACTGGGCCGCGGAAACCCGCTCATCGTTGCCGCATTTCTTATTTTCCTGCAGAGCATCGCGGTCGTTGCCGTCTATAAACTTGCGGTTGCGTTTGCGAAACGCCGGCAGGCGGGAATTATATGCGCAGGTCTTTTTGCCGTCAGCTTTCAGGCGATCGTGTACGCGCGCTGGGTTGCCAATCCGCAGCTTTCCATCCCGCTTTCCGTACTTTTTATGTTTGCGCTTATGCGGTTTCTGGAAGGAAACAAAAAATACCTCGTCGCTGCGGCATTTTTATACGGACTTTTGGGTCAGGCGGAATTTATTAATTTTCTGCTGTTCGGCGTGATCGGCGCCGTGATATTTTTTGCGTACCTCAAGCATTTTATAAAAACGCCGTGGTCGGTATGGGGAATAAGCATTGCCGTAGGGCTTGCGACGTCGTTCGGCACGTATATTTTGTTTGATCTTCGCCATCAATTTTTGATCACGAAAAGCATTATCGGGCTCCTCATGGGAAAAAGCGGCTACCGCGTATCCGTCGTTACGTCAACAATCGGCGCTTTCCGCGTATTATTCGAGCAGGCGGCCTTGTCGATCGGTCTTGCCGGCTGGCGGACCGGTCTTGTTGTTGCGGCAGCGTGCGTGTACGGATTGCGAAAACAAAACGTATTGCTGCTTTGGTTATTACTCCCGCCGGTTACTCTTGCAATGCTTCGTACGGGAATGCTCGATCAGCTGTACGCCGGCGTCATTGCGGCAGTTATCATCGGCCTGGGTTTATTTTTGGAAAACATCTTTCGCTATCACAGGGGGATGGGTTATGTTCTGTTCGGAATCGTCATCGCGATAAATGCATATGGTATCGGGAAAAACCTGCCGGCTAACCGTCGGGTTTTTTATCAGGTTGAGCAGCCGGGGGTGCGGTATGCCGACGAAATTGCCGCGATCGACTGGATCTATTTGCGCGCAGACCGCCGGCCGTTTTCATTCGAGGCGTATACGATACCGTATTTTATTGCGGATGCGTGGAAATACCTGCTTTGGTATTATGGCAAGAGAACGTACGGCTATCTGCCCGACAGTGAGGGTCGAAAACTCATGTACGCGGTCATCCAGAAAGATAATCTTAATCCGGCGTTTTATGAGCGGTGGTACGCACAGGCAACGCGGTTGTGGGGCGTGCGCAGTGCCACAACGACGATCGGGGATTTCCGCGTCGAGGAATGGTCATTATGAAAAAAATCCTGATTCTCATCGCCGTTGTTTCGGTCGGCTACGCGGTGTGGCCGCTTTTCGGCGCGAGGTATATCCCGACGCACGACGGCGAATACCACATCATCCGCATCGTCGAGTTTGCAAAGATGCTTTCGAGGGGGTACATCGTGCCGCGCTGGGCGCCGGACTTAAACAACGGCTACGGCGTACCGCTGTTTAATTATTTTTACCCCCTGCCCAGTTACGTGGGATCGCTTGTCCGCGCATTTACCGGCGATGCGGTGCGCGCATTCCAGATGAGCGTGGGACTGGGGTACATCGCGCTTGCGGCCGGCGCGTATCTTTGGCTGACTCTGCTTTTCGGCGCGATCCCGGCGCTTGTGGGCACAATCGTTGCGGCGTTTACGCCGTACGTATTCGTCGACATGTACGTCCGCGGCTCTATCGGCGAAGTGTGGGCGATCGCAATCGTATTTTGGTTTCTCTGGGCGGCGGAGAAAAAAAGGACGCTGCTTCTGGCCGTTACCTACGGCCTGTTGATACTGGCGCACAATATTTTGGCGTTAGTGTTTACGCCGTTTGTCATCGGCTATCTCGTGGTGCGGGAAAGACCGTACTGGCAAAGTTTGGCGCTCGGTCTTGCGCTGTCGGCGTTTTTTTGGCTGCCGGCCATCGCGGAATCCGGATACGTCGTGGGATTAAATACCGTTAATTTCCGCGAATATTTTACCGATCTTGCGGGACTGCTTATTCCTTCCTGGGGAACGGGATTTTCCGGCGCATTTACGAACCCGATGTCTACGCAGATCGGCGTTGTGCCGCTTGCGGTTATCGCCGGCGCGATGCTTACCCGAAAACGTACCAAGCTGCAGCTTTTTTTCCTTGTCAGCGCAATTATCGCACTGTTTCTGACGCTGCCGTGGTCGGGATTTTTGTGGGAAATCGCAAAACCCCTGCAGCTTGTGCAGTATCCGTGGCGGTTTCTGTCGTTTGTCGTTCCCGCAGCCGGATTTTTTGCAGCATCGTGGGTGAGCCGCATCAAACGCGCCCCGCTGGGAATTATTGTCGCAGCTGCGGCGGTACTGGCAAGCGCCGGATACGCGCGGCCCGTAACGTACGCGCCGCGGGACGAAGCCTACTACGTATCCCGTCCGAATTTTATGAACGGCACGTCTTCCTTGGGAAACAGTTTTTCGACGGTTTGGACCGGCTGGCGGAGGGAAAGGAATCCGGATGATCCCATTCATACGCTATATTTTCCCGGATGGAAGGCATACGTGGACGGGAAAGAAGCGGCAATACAAAATGACCGGGGCATCATCCGCGTGCCCGGCGCCGACGCGAAAAACGTACGCCTGCGGTTTACCGAAACGCCGGTGCGGCTGTTAGCTGATATAATATCGATACTTGCCCTGGGCGGCGTAATTTTTTATGCGTATCGCAATAGACACTAGCACGCTTACTTCCGGTCACAAAGACCGCGGCATAGGCGTGTATACGAAATTCCTCATTGAAGCGCTGGAAAAGTACGAACATACGCATTCGTACATCTTTTTTACTCGAGAACAAAATATACCCAAAAATGCGGATATCGTGCACTACACCAATTTCGATCCGTTTTTTCTGACGCTGCCGCTGGTCAAGCTCCGGCCGACGGTAGTTACCGTGCACGACCTTATCCCGCTCGTGTTTCCCGATAAATTCCCCGCCGGCATCCGGGGGCTCATTAAATGGCGGATACAAAAAATATCGCTTCGCGGGGCAGGCCGTATTATTACGGATTCGCAATCCTCAAAAAAGGATATCGCAAGAATTACCGGAGTGATGGAGAGCCGCATTGATCCGGTTTATTTAGCTCCTACGGTCAGTCCGTCCCGACAGCGCCCCGCCGGCTACCCGCCGCATTTTATTCTCTACGTGGGTGACGTAAACTGGAATAAGAACGTACCCGGGCTGCTTCAGGCAATCGGAAACCGCACGCTGGTTTTGGCCGGCCGCGCATTCCTTGATGACAGTCTCGAAGAAACCCGGCATATCAATGAGCTCATTTCCCGTCTGGCCATCGAAAAGCAGGTAATCCGGGCGGGCTACGTAGAGAATCTTGCGCCGCTGTATTCCCGAGCGGACTGCGTGGTGGTTCCGTCATTTTATGAAGGATTTGGATTTCCGGTTGTAGACGCAATGGCCGCAGGGTGCCCGGTTGTCGTTGCTGATACCTCGTCTCTTTCCGAAATAGCCGGCCCCGCGGTCCGGGTTGCCACTGATCCGGCATCAATACAGATCGGCATCGCAGCGGCACTGCGCGACAGAGATCGGCTGGTACGCATGCAGAAGGAATGGGTCCGGCGATTTACGTGGAAGAACGTCGCCGTCCAAACGGTGCAAACTTATGAAAAAGCTATCCATTATCATTCCGGTATATAACGAGGACCGGACGGTTGCAGAGCTCCTTGCTCGCGTCTGGAAAAAACGCCTTGCCGGGTGGGAAACGGAGATTATCGTCGTGGATGACGGTTCCTCTGACGGCACCGGAACGAAATTAAAAGCATGGGAGAAAAAAGTTCAGGTTATTTACAAACCGAAGAATGAGGGAAAAGGGAGTGCGCTGTCGGTTGGCATTACCAAAGCAACGGGCGACATCATTCTTATACAGGACGCGGACCTGGAGTACACGCCCGACGATTACCCAGCGATGCTTTCGCCGTTTGCGAACGAACACGTGAACGTCGTTTACGGGTCGCGGTTTTTGGGGCCGCACCTTTCCACAATGTTTATCTATGAACAGGGGAATAAGTTTGTAACGCTCATGACAAACCTTCTTTTCAATACGAATATCACGGACATGGAAACGGGATTTAAGGCATTCCGGAAGAGCGTTTTGGACGGCGTAACGATCCGTGCAAAGCGGTTTGACGTGGAACCCGAACTTACGGTCAAAGCGCTTAAACGGGGTTACCAGATTTACGAAGTGCCCATCCATTATTTCGGCAGAAAATTCAGCGAAGGAAAAAAACTCACGTGGGTTGACGGGGTGATCGCATTATGGACGCTTATAAAGTACAGATTCGTAAACTGATACACGACCCTCTGGCAAAAAACAGCACGGTCGTTTTTGCCGGTTCGATGGCAGCTAATGTCTTGTCGTATTTGTACCATCTTGTGATGGGGAGAATTCTGGGACCGGCCGGATACGGGGAATTATCGTCGCTGCTGTCGCTTCTTTACGTATTCACCGTGCCGCTTCTGGTTGTGCAGACGGTGCTCGTAAAATTTCTCTCGGGGTTTAAGGCGAACGGTAATCCGGGTCAGGCAAAATCGCTGTTTCTGCGGGCTACAAAATGGAGTCTCGTCGTTTCACTGATACTGCTGCCCGTCGTATACGTGTTCACTCCGTGGGTGACTGCGTTTCTGCGGCTGTCGAATCCGATCCTGCTTATGAGCGTGTACATATTGCTGGTTATTTCGCTTCTGACGTCGGTAGCCGCGAGCATGCTTACCGGATATCAGCTGTTTTGGTGGTTGAGCGGACTGGGCGCCGCTGCGGTGTTCGTTAAACTCATCGCATCCATTCCGCTTTCGGTCTGGCGCGTGCCGGGGGTCATGCTCGGCTCGGTGTTGGCGGCGCTCGTGACGTATGCGGTATACTTTATCCCGCTGCGGAAATTTCTGTCCGTCAGGGAGAAATCCTTGGCGCTGCGGACGCGCGATGCCGTTTCGTTTGCCGTTCCGACGTTTCTTACGCAGCTCGGCGTCACGTCATTGTATTCAACGGACATTATTCTCGTACGGCATTTTTTTGACCCCAAAAGTTCGGGGCTGTACGCCGCGCTGGCGATACTGGGGAAAATTATTTTTTATGCATCGTCGGCTGTTCCCATCGTGCTTTTTCCGGTGGCTGCGGAGCGGACGGTAAAGGGCGCGGATACAAAAAAACTCATTGTTACCGCGGTTTCAGCGGTCGCCGCCATTTCCGCCGGCATAACCGCCGCGTATTTTCTTTTTCCCGCCGTTATCGTGAGACTGCTGTTCGGCAGCGCATACGCAGGGGCGGACGGCCTGTTGGGAGTTTTCGGCATATTCTTATCGCTGTATTCCCTGGGGAGCATCATCGCAACGGCCTGTTTGGCAATCGGTAAACTTTCCGTATGGATATTTGCGGTTATCTCGGCGCTCGTGCAGATTTTCGCGATATCGTTTTTCCATGCAACCATCCGCGGGGTTATCTGGATAAATATCGGCGTGAGCGCATTTTTTGTACTGGCGGCGGGCGTGTATTATCTTACGAATTCTCATGAAAAAGTTTAGTCTCATCATTCCCGTCTACCGGCAGGAGCGCGTAATCAGACGCGACGTACAAGAAGTCGTCGCAGCTCTTTCGACGATGAATATCGATTTTGAAGTCATCTGCGTCATTGACGGGATGCTCGACGACAGTTTTGCACAGGCGAAAAAAGTGCGCGACCCCCGCGTCCGGGTGATGGGCTACCCGACTAACCACGGAAAAGGATATGCCGTGCGGTACGGATTTTCCCACGCGGCCGGCGACGTCATCGGTTTTAAGGATGCCGGACCGGATCTGGCGGCGTCCGCGCTTCCGGTGATGCTTACCCAGTTCCTGTTTCAGGATGCGGACATCGTAGTGGGCAGCAAGCGCCATCCGGATTCCAAAGTCGTCTATCCCGCGTACCGCAAGATACTTTCCTGGGGATACCAGCAGTTTACCAAACTGCTGTTCGGGCTTGACGTAACCGACACGCAGGTCGGGATGAAACTGTACAGACGCCGGGTTCTGGAGGATGTGTTGCCGCGGCTGCTGGTGAAAAAGTTTGCATTCGACATTGAAATTCTTGCCGTGTCGTATCATCTCGGGTACCGGAAAATTTACGAAGCGCCGGTCAGGATTGATCTTTTTTCGGCGCATTCGAGCATCAACTGGAAAAACATGGTCCGGACGATTATTAACATGCTCATGGACACGATGGCCGTATTTTACCGGCTGAAAATCAAAAGGTATTACGACGACGCGAGCAAACGGAAGTGGCGGTTTGATCCGGAGTTAAATTTTCGAATAAACGTCGGATGAACATTCTTATTCTCAACTGGCGGGATGTGCGGCATCCAAAAGCGGGCGGTGCCGAAGCGGTAACGATGGAACATGCAAAAGGCTGGGTCCGCGCCGGCAACTGCGTGACGTGGCTTACCGCCAGCTACCTCGGCGCAAAACCGGAAAGCACGGTAGACGGCGTGCATTTTGTCCGGCGGTGGGGATCGCTGACCGTGTATCTGTACGCGCCGCTGTATCTTCTTGCGAACTCGCGGTTTGTTGACGTGATTGTCGACGAAGTTCACGGGTTTCCGTTTTTTTCGCCGCTTTTTACGCGCAAGCCGGTCGTCGTGTTCATCCATGAGATAGCGGGAGAAATCTGGGATTATATGTTTTCATTTCCGAAAAACGTCATCGGAAAACTGCTCGAGCGCTGGTACTTCCGCCTTTACCGGCATAACCTGTTTTGGACCGATGCGCCCTCAACAATCGATGAGCTGGTTCAGCGAGGAATCCCGCGGACTCAGTGTTTCGCAATTCCCTGTCCGGTCATACATCCCAAGCACGTAGTTGCCGAAAAGGAGAAGGTGCCGACGTTTCTTTTTGTATCCCGTGTGGTACGCATGAAGGGCATCGAGGAGATTATCAAGGCGTTTTCGCT
This sequence comes from uncultured Gammaproteobacteria bacterium, assembly GCA_964461825.1. GTDB lineage: Bacteria > Patescibacteriota > Microgenomatia > UBA10105 > UBA927 > XYB1-FULL-47-11. The sequence continues at coordinate 6,638 of CAYWVJ010000007.1, read as the reverse complement.
TATCATCCGGTCAGCGCCCGAAGCGCGCCTGTGGATCGTCGGGAGCGGCGACGCACGGTATATCAGGGAACTGCAGCACATGATCCATGAGTACGGAGCCGGCGGGCGCGTGATCTTTTTCGGTCAGGTTTCAGAGCAAAAAAAATATGAACTTTTGGCGCGTGCGCATCTTATGCTGCATGCGTCGGTCAAAGAAGGATGGGGACTGGTTGTACTGGAGGCGGCATCCGTCGGCACGCCTGCAATAGTCTACAATGTGCCGGGACTCAAAGATGTGGTCGTCAACGGGGTTACGGGCATAGTAATAAAAGAAAACTCACCGCGTGAAATGGCTGCTTCTGCGCTCCGGCTTTACGAAAACGAACGTCGGTACCGCACCTACCAGGTTAACGGAAAAAAGCGCGCGCGTAGTTTCCTGTGGCTGGATGCGATTCAGATGAGTCTTTCGGTATTGCGGCGAAGCGTCTATGCAAAAAAACGTTAGCATCATTCTTGCCGTTCTCATCCTCGCGTTCGGGCTGACATTGCGGGCTCGCAACTATGCCACGTGGCCAAGAGAGGGCGCGACATTTGACGAATACGCGTGGACGTGGCTAGGGATTAGTTTGTTAAAAACAGGCGTTCCGACGTCGTGGTCGCCGCATCCTGCATATCGTGTACGTGTGCCGTACGTTAATCCACGCGGTGCACGTTTCACTTTGGTTACGCCGTATCTTGAGCATCCGCCGCTCTTTGGTCTTATTGCCGGCGGGTACGCGTGGCTTTCTGGAGAACGGTCATTTGACGCCGTTACCATTCCGGTCATCCGGCAGCTTGCGCTACTCCTTGGTGCACTTTCCGTTTTGGGGGTGTACGCGCTTGCCGGCGAACTCTATGGCGTAAGAACCGGGCTTATCGCTGAATTTTTGTATTCGATTATTCCTACCGTCGCGATAGGATCACGGATCGTGCAGAACGAGAATTTTTTCATTCCTGCGTTTCTTTTCGTTCTGTACGCCGTCGTGCGGTACACGAAGACCGGTAGCCGCCGGGCGTTGTGGGGCGCGCTTATCGGCTCGTCTCTCTTGCCGCTCGCAAAAATTCCGTGGATCGCCGCACCAGCCGCGGTCAGTCTCATTCTTTGGTACCGAGGCAAAAAACGGGAAACAGTCTGGGTTATCCTCGGCGCGCTCGGAAGTATCGCACTATATGTACTCTACGGTCTTACGGCGTCGCGCGACGTATTTCTTAGCCTTGCGAGGCTGCAGCTAGCCCGCTACGACATGAATTTTGACAGCGTATTTGCACTTTTTCAGGCACCGTATCTGGCAGACCGATTTTTTACCGACGGATGGATCTACGTCGGCTGGGTTGCTATGGCGGTTATCATGCTGAAGGATCTTCGGAAGCATCACGTGGTTTCGTTTTCATTCTTCGCATATTTTATGGTATACCTTTTTGCTATTCCAAACGAACCCGGACACGGGTGGTATCGATATCCGATGTACCCGTTTTTAGCCATCGCACTTGCGTTGACGTTTGAGGAATTCTTCAACCGCGCTGTCATTCCGAGCTTCCTCGGGCTGCAGTTTGTCGGACTGTCGCTGTTGGCCAACGTCTGGGCACCGGCGTTTGGATTTTCGTACGTCGTCTACCGCGCCTTTATCGGTTTGGGTGCCGTATCCCTCGCGCCGCTTTTTTTAGCGGGTAAGCGGTACGCCGGTATTTCGCGTCATGTAAACCGCGCGATGCTCCTTGCCGTCATCGCACTTTCCGTTTGGGCGATTCTTGCGTATAACGAACAGTGACTGTTAGAATGCCACTATGGTTTCCGTAACCATTCCGACGCGGGATAGCGCATCGTCATTGCCGTTGTGTCTTGGCGCACTTGCGCATCAATCATACAAGCAGCTGGAAATATCCGTCGTGGATGCGGGTTCGACCGACGCAACAATTCAGATTGCGAAGAAATTTGGTGTTCAGAATATTTTTACGTACAAAGGAGCACTTCTGGGAGCGCGCGCGTTGGGAATACGAAAAGCGAAAGGCAAATACGTTCTGCTTCTTGACAGCGATCAAATCCTTTCCCGCGACTCTATCGAACGCGCCGTCACGCGTTGTGAAACCCGCGGGTTCGATATGCTGGCGCTTTCCGAAGACGTGTATGAAGCAAAAACCTGGTTGCAGACGCTGTTTGCGATGGACCGCACCGTGATCAACGCTTCCGGAAATCTCGATCCCGAGACGGGAGTCATACTCCCCAGATTTTTTCGGGCAACGATTCTTAAAAAAGCGCTTACGAGAATTCCGAAATCGCTTTTATCAACCGTCGGCGGCCCGGACCACGCGATTCTCTATTTTGAGTCGTACGCGATATCACAGAAAGTGGGGGTGCTGTCCGGTTCGGTGCGGCATATTGAACCGTCAGCGTTCATTCCTTTTATAAAAAAATTTTACCGTTGGGGGTATACGGGGATGTCGGCAAAATCCCTGGGTAGGTATCAGCGGTTGATGCAGAAAAAAGAACGGTTCAGGACCGGTTTGTTCCGCAGGGGTCTTTTCGTCGCGAGTCTTGGTTCCGTCGCGCTTTTACTTTTGAAAGGCATTCCGTATAAAATAGGCTACGTTATCGCAAAAATGACTCGACCACGATATGAATAAATTTCTTAACGCCATGTTCAACCGCGCGCTTGACGCCAACAACCGGAATATTTACGCGATGCTGGAAAAAAATCCCGATGCAAAACTTCTGGATCTCGGGTGTTTTGACGGATCACTGACCGTTGCGGCAGGACGTACAGTCGGAACCAAACGATTATTCGGCATCGACGTCGTTCCCTCGGCGCTGCGTACCGCCAAAAAGCGAGGCGTGTCGGTAAAAGTCGGGAACCTCAACGCGCGATTTCCGTACCCCTCCGGCTATTTTGACGTCGTGCACGCCAACCAGGTCATTGAGCACATTCACAACGCAGACGTGTTTTTGTCTGAGATATACCGCGTGCTCAAACCAGGCGGATACGCGGTTGTCAGCACGGAAAATGCCAGCAGCTGGGTAAACATCGGCGCGTCCGTCATGGGGTGGCAGATATTTTCCCTCACCAATATGTCTGCGCGCGAGTGGGGCATCGGCAATCCGCTTGCAATGTTCCGGCACGCGAAACACAAATTCTCATCGTTTGTTCACATCCGCATTTATAACTTTTATGGACTGAAGGAATATCTGGAGGTTATGGGGTTCCGTGTCGAAACATACGCCGGCGCCGGATATTTCCCGTTCCCGTTTTGGCTGGGCATGCTTGACCCGGTGCACGCACACTTCATGACGTTTAAAGCGCGAAAACCCACATGAAACACGATCTGGTTTCCATCGTCATCGTCAACTGGAACGGATTATCCTGGCTGAAGGGATGTCTGCCGTCGTTGGCGAAGCAGCGCTATACGCCGGTTGAAATTATTATCGTCGATAACGGATCAACCGACGGATCGGTGGAATGGCTGCGGTTAAAATATCCCAAGGTTACGGTTATTCCGCTTAAAGAAAATCTCGGATTTGCCCGGACGAATAACATCGGTTATGAGAAATCGAAAGGCACGTTTGTCCTGTTCCTCAACAACGACACCGTTGTTACCGACAATTTCATTACGGAACTTGTGAAGGTTTTACGCTCGGATGCGACGATTGCCGGCGCGCAAAGCAAGCTGCTTCTCATGGATGATCATACCAGACTTGATGCCGTTGGCGCATTCCTGACGCTCACGGGCATACTTTACCACTATGGTCTTAAAGCCAGGGATAACGCGCGGTTCGATAAAGAAATTAATCTCTATACCGTTAAGGGCGCGTGCATGATGTTCCGGCGGGACGTTCTTGAAAAGGTCGCCGTCCGCGGTAACGTGTTTGACCCCGCATATTTTGCATATTTTGAAGAAACGGACCTTTGCCACCGCATCTGGCTTTCCGGTTATCGCATCGTCTATGCGCATGCGTCCGTCATTTATCACAAAGCAGGCGCCACCAGTACGAAAATCCCCAATGCGTTTGTGCAGTTTCATTCGTTTAAAAACAGAATTCATTCCTACATCAAAAATCTTTCGTCCGTCAACGCCGCCATTATTCTGCCCGTGCATTTCCTATTTTGTGAGGCGTACACGGTGTATTTGCTGTCGAAAGGGTACATGGGGATTGCGGCCGCGGTACAAAAGGCAATTCTCTGGAACGTCGTAAACATCCGGCGAACGCTCAAAGACCGTAAAATCGTGCAACGAAGAATACGGAAGATGCCGGACGGCGACCTCTGGCCGATGATTGTACGGACGCCGCCCGCGTCGTACTATTTCGGGTTGCTGCAATGAAACCGCCGGATTTTTCCAGAAAAACCGCAGTCATCGTCTGCCACGACGCGATGTTCGGGCCGCCGCACGAGCTGCGGGATTATCTTCTTGCGCATCGCATCAAACGGCTTATTTTTATCGGTCACCGGAACCGCTCCGTACCGGACAATCACATAACGTCCTCGTATTGCGATGTCTATGAGTCAGGAAGGCTTACCCGGCACGTTCGCACCCGGAAAATAAATCTCCCCGAGCTCGTTGCATACGTGCGGGATTCGTGGTTTACGCTTTTCTGGAGTTTTACCCTCACGAACCACATAGATATATTCGTCGGGCTGGGAAATTTGAATGCGTTTGCAGGAATAATCCTTCGATCGTTCGGCAAAGTCTCACGCGCTGTCTACTACGTCATAGATTACATACCCGACCGCTACGGAACCTCGTTAACGAACGTCGTGTACCGGCGGCTTGATGCGTTTTGTGCGGCGCGCGCGATAACGTGGAACTACGCACCCGCGATGATCCGCGCCCGGGAGAACGCATGGGGCAGAAAATTTCCCCGTCAATTCGTCGTCCCCAACGGCGTTCACGTGCGCCCCGGGGTTATGACGCCGTTTGACCGCATCCATAAAAAAGAAGTGGTGTATGTGGGTACGCTAACGGAGCAACAGGGTGCGCAGCGTATGATTACCGCATTGCCCGAAATTCTGCGAACAATACCGCAGGCATCGTTTTGCCTTATCGGGAGAGGACAGTATCGCAGGAATCTGGAACACCTGGCCATGAAACTCGGCGTTGCGCGCCGGGTGCGGTTCTTGGGGTTTATCGCCGATCCGGTTGCGATGGATAAAAGGCTTTCGAAAGGAGCGCTGGGGATCGCCACCTATCATCCGAAGATGGGATTTGTGCGGTATACGGAGCCGGGGAAGGTGAAACGCTACCTTTCGGTAGGCGTGCCGGTCGTTATGACGGCCGTTTCCCCGCTTGGCAGGGAAATCGAACAAAAACGGTGCGGATTCGTCACGCCGTACGATGCGCATGCACTCGCCAAAATCGTCATCTCGTTTCTGACGCACGAGCGCGTCATGCGTGAATATCGGAAAAATGCAGTGGCGTTTGCAAAAAACTTCCTGTGGCAGACGATTTTTACGAACGCATTTGCATCAATGGGGGAATAATATATACAATACATCGCTGATGATGCTAAAGCTTATCAAATCGACGTTTTATAACGAAGCCGATACGAAAAAAAAGTTGGCAAAATTTATTTTGGGCGCGGATAAATTGAGCATTGCGGATGAATGCCAGAAATTTGAAAAACGGTTCGTGAAATATCAGGGCAGAAAATACTGCGTTTTCGTCAACAGCGGAAGTTCGGCAAACCTTGCACTTATTCAGGCGCTGCTCAACCTCGGACGGCTTAAAAAAGGAGACAAGGTTGGATTTTCCGCCGTTACCTGGTCGACCAACGTCATGCCGCTCGTTCAGCTTGGTCTTGCGCCTGTTCCGGTTGACGTCGAACTTGACACGCTGAACGTTTCCTCAAAAACGCTTGCCGCTGCGGTGAAAAAGTACCCGATAAAAGCACTCTTCCTTACGAACCTTCTGGGATTCTGCGACGACATCGACGCCGTAGCCGGTTTTTGCAAAAAACGGAACGTTATTCTCATCGAGGATAACTGTGAGTCACTCGGAACGGTGTATAAAGGGAAAAAACTCGGCAATTACGGTTTGGCATCAACGTTTTCTTTTTACGTCGGCCATCATATGTCGACGATTGAGGGCGGGGCGGTCCTCACCGACGATGACGAACTTGCCACCATGCTGCATTTGGTGCGTGCGCACGGTTGGGACAGGAATTTAACTTCGGACAAACAACTCATTCTCAGATTGAAACATAACGTGAACTCAACGTTTTACTCCCGCTACACCTTCTATGACTTGGGATATAACCTGAGAACTACGGAAATTCAGGGATTTTTGGGCAACAACCAATTACGCTATCTGCCCAAAATAGTCAGCCAGCGGCAGAAAAATTTTAAGAAGATCGCAAAAGCACTCTACGCCAGGGGAGATCTTTTTTACCCCGTCCGGTTTGATCATCTGGACGTGGTTTCGAATTTCGCAGTTCCTCTGGTATGCAAAAGCCGCAAAATCCGCGATCGGTTGGTACAGCGTTGCGACGGTAAAATAGAAATCCGCCCGATCGTCGGGGGCGACATGACGCAGCAGCCGTTTTTCCATAAATATCTCGGAAAGAACGCCCGCGGAATTTCCCGCAACGCAATGCTTCTTCATGAACAGGGATTGTATTTCGGGAATAACCC
>CAYWVJ010000006.1:20791-23870 GCA_964461825.1 uncultured Gammaproteobacteria bacterium | reverse complement strand
AAACCCAAATCCCGCACAAAGAGGCGGGTTTTTTTATGGAGGAATATGGCAAATCACGAAATTATTAATCATCATAGCTTCATGAAAGCTGTCGAGGGCATGAGGCCTCCTTTAGAACCAGACGAGGTTGAAGCTGCAATCGCTTTTATGAAACAAATTTATAAATCAGCAGGACTTAACCAAGCAGACGCCGCTGTGACTTCGCAAAGATTATTTGACGCCTACCACGGAGCTCCTGCTAATAAGCAGGGAATGCTAGGTCAAACAATAATTGACACTGCAAAAGAATTAGGATTTACTCTCTGATGTCTTTTATTTTAAGTTGTAGACTCCGTTTTCCGTTCCACGTGTTCATGTCAATCGTGTAGGCAATGTCGACGGGGTTTTGCAGTTTGCCGATCATATTCCCCATGCCGAATGCGACTGCCTCAACTCCGTCCGCCCGCAATTTCAGATGTTTTCCGTCAGCGCCGATACGCCGCGCGTCCGAAACGGTGACGCCTCGTGCCGCAAACACCGGTTCGGGGCTGCCCAGTCCGAACGGCTCAAAATCCCTGAGCTCTTTCCATAGTTTTTCCGTCGCCGCCGCAAGAGGCAATTCCATATCAATGCGAAGTTCACGCGTTAACAGCTCGTTATGAAGATACGTTGCCGCATACGCTTCAAGACGGGTCTTGAGTTCGTCCAGACGTTTTGTTTCCACGGTAAATCCCGCCGCCATCGGGTGGCCGCCGCAGTCTATCAAAAGCTCATCAAATTTCCGTATCGCTTCAATGATGTTAAATCCGGCAATCGAGCGGGCAGAACCTTTTGAAATTTCCTCCCCCTGCGCAACGACGATTGCCGGCCGGTAATATTCCTCGACGAGTTTTCCGGCAACCAGACCGATAATTCCCTGGTTATACGTCTCATGCGCAACAAACAATAGTTTCGGCAGTTCGTCCTTCAAGGATAATCCTTGTAGGGCGTGAAGCGTCGTGTCCGCGGTAAGCTGCTGACGTTCTTTGTTCGTTAACCCAAGCTGCCGCGCAAGAAGCATTGCCTTATCTTCGCGTTTCGTGCAAAGAAGCCGGAGCGCATCCATTGCGTGTTCCAGCCTGCCCATCGCGTTAAGGCGCGGCGCCAAAACATGGGAGACTTCGTACGTCGAAAGATCTGAAGGGATAACCCCTGCATCCCGCATGAGCGCTAAAAATCCGACTCTTTTCGTTTTCCGGAGTTTTTCCAACCCGAATTTTACGACCGACCGGTTTGCGCCGACCAGCGGCACTAAATCCGCGACAGTGCCAACGGCGGCTAGTTCGAGCGTGTCATTCCCGCGAAGGCGGGAATCCACGTGCGACGCGACAAACCACGAAACCCCGGCGCCGCATAACTGCGTCGTATGGACAATTATGCAGTCCGGTAATTTTTCCGGTTTCACATGATGATCCGTTACGATAACGTCAATACCAAGGGATTTTGCGTATGCGACGTTTTCATGCGCCGTTATGCCGTGATCCACGGTAATAAGAAGCGCAGGGTTGTACATCCGCTGCACGGCGTCGATGCCTTTTTGCGACAGTCCGTACCCTTCCTCCACCCGATGCGGAATGTACGGCATGACGTTGGCGCCGAGATCGTGGAGCGTTTCCCACATGATTGCTCCGGCGCTTATCCCGTCCGCGTCATAATCCGCATACACGACAACAGATTCCTTATTTGAGATGGCCTTTTGTATCCGAAGAACCGCGCGGTCCAGACTCTTACCGTCGATGCCGACATCGTTTGCCGTATATGAAAACGGATCCGGCGGATGCAGAAAATCTCTGTTGACGCCCCGGTTTTTTAATAACGCACCGACGATATCCCCGGTATCGGTACTTAAAATTTTCCACTTCTTCCCCATACCGGCTATAATACCAGTATGGATAAACAAGCTCAATCAATCATTGACACACTCAACCGGGCGGGGTTTGAGGCCTATGCCGTCGGCGGATCGGTACGCGATATGCTGACCGGTAGACCGACAAACGGATGGGACTTTACCACAAGCGCGAAACCCGACGAGATTCTCGCGCTTTTCCCCGACAGTTTTTACGACAATCAATTCGGAACCGTCGGAATAAAAATGCCGGACGATGTTTATGAAATTACCACGTACAGAAGCGAGAAGGGGTATAAAGACCACCGGCACCCAGACGTTATTTCGTGGGGAAAAACGCTCAAAGAGGATCTCTCGCGCCGTGATTTTACGATAAACGCCATCGCAACGGACGGGCATGAAATTGTTGATCCGTACGGCGGTCAGGAGGACATCAAACGCAAACTCATCCGCGCAGTCGGCGACCCGTCGCACCGCATTGCCGAAGATGCGCTCAGGGAGATGCGCGCGGTACGGATTGCAACCGAGTTAGGATTCATGATTGAGCCGCAGACCGCCGACGCCATCAAAAAAAATGCGCATCTTATTCAGGAAATTTCAGCTGAGCGGATACACGACGAACTCGTCAAACTATTTGCAAGTCCGTTTGCCGCCGACGGCGTGCTGCTACTTAAAAACACCGGACTTCTCAAAGAAATTCTGCCGGAACTGGATGCGGCGTTTTCCGTCGGGCAGAAAAGTCCGAAACGCCATCATATCTATGACGTGGGTACCCACAGCGTCATGGCGCTCAAACACTGCCCCTCGGGCGATCCGGTTGTCCGCCTGGCAACGCTGCTTCATGACGTCGGAAAAGTCAAAACGTACAAGATTATCGATGACGTCACGACATTCTACAATCATGAAGTCGTCGGTACAAAAATGGCAAAAGCAATTCTTGCGAGGCTTAAGTTTTCAAACAAAGATACCGAACGCATCCTAATCCTCATCCGCTGGCACCAGTTTACGGTTGACGAGCGTCAGACCGATTCGGCACTGCGGCGATTTATCCGTCATGTCGGCAAAGAAAATCTCGACGACATGCTGGCCCTCAGAATCGGCGACCGGTTGGGCGGCGGCGCGCGCGAAACGTCGTGGCGGCTCGAGCTGTTCAAAAAACGCCTTGAAGAAGTCCAGAAGCAACCCTTCTCCGTTACCGATCTTAAAGTTGACGGC
>CAYWVJ010000006.1:15940-20691 GCA_964461825.1 uncultured Gammaproteobacteria bacterium | reverse complement strand
TTTCCTTCCTCTTCTCCCACCTGTCCCACAAAATGAGAACCGGCGTGGCGACAAACGGCGACGAATACGTGCCGGAAACGGTACCGATAAGCAGCGCGATCACGAACCACCGGATCGTTTCCCCTCCCAGAAGCGCAAGCGCCAAAAGCATAAAAACGATGGTGAGGGAATTTGCCGTCGAGCGGCCGATGGTTTCGGTCAGCGCTTTATCGCACAGGAGGTCGAAGGGCAACCGTTCGCCGCGTTTCAACATTTCGCGGATTCGGTCAAATACCACGATCGTATCGTGCACGGAAAAACTCATCGTCGTCAAAATCGCCGTGACGAAAAGCGTATCCACCTCAACGCCCCAGAAACGCCCGAAAAGAGAAAACAAGCCGACGACGATCAGCACATCATGAATGAGCGCAACTACCGCCGCAACGCCGAACCTCACGTTCTTAAATGCGTATGCCACGTACAGGAGTATCGCGGCAACCGCGATAATCGCCGCCGTCACGGTTTTCCGCAGGAATTCCTTCCCGAGCGTCGGCCCGATCGTCTCGGTTGATGCTACCTTGCCCGCGACGCGAATCTCGCGCGTTCCGCCGGTAAAATCAATTCCCGGCCGCAGCCCCCACCGCACAAGCGAATACGTCCCGACGGTAAGGGCCAAACCTGAGATAAGCGCGTAAACCCAGATGTATTTGGAAAATCTAATCATCGTTTCCTCTATATAATACGCGGATGAACGTCCGCGTAACGACAATTCCGGTAAATAAACTGACCAGCACGCCGATAAACAACGTCACCGCAAATCCCCGCACGAGTCCGCTGCTCGGCAAAAAATCCCAGTTACCCGGATTATACAAAATGACGCACGTCATCAGCGTCGTAAAATTCGCGTCGCGGATGCTGTCCCATGCCTTTCCGAATCCTCGTTCCATTGCAGCCTTCCAAGGTCTCCCTTCCCGTTTTTCTTCTTTAAACCGCTCGAAGATGAGAATGTTGCTGTCCACTGCCATGCCGATCGAAAGGATAAATCCCGCGATCCCCGGCAGGGTCAGCGTAATTGGGATGGCGCGGAATATCGCAAAATCGAGAAGTCCGTACACGACGAGCGCAAGATCCGCGAACAAACCCAGCCATCCGTACTGGAAAATCATAAAAAGTGCAACGATCGAAAGACCGACAGTTCCCGCCTGAATGCTTCGTACAACCGACGATTGGCCGAGCGTCGCCCCCACGGCACTTTTCCCGACGACGGATACCGGTACGGGAAGGGCTCCGGCGTTAAGCTGCAGCGCCAGATTTTTTGCCTCTTCTTCAGTAAATGTTCCGTTTATAACCGCCTGTCCGTCGGTGATCGCCTGCTTGACAATCGGTATGGTGACCGGTGCGTTATCCAAAAATATCGCGAGCGGTTTCCCCGTCAGGCGCGCCGTCACGTCGGCAAACTTTTTCCCGCCTTCCTGGGAAAACTGGAGAGACACCTGCGGCGAGCCGGCCGCCGAATCAAACGTTACGGAAGCTTTTTTAAGATCCTTGCCGGTTATGCCGACGGATTTTGTCATTGCCAGCATCTGCGCATAAGTCGTCGCTGCGCTGACGGAAGCGTTTGCGTCGGAAAATTCCCGAAAATCGAGCTGCGCCGTCTGCCCGATAAGCGTAATTGCCTGATTGACGTCCGAAATTCCCGGAAGCTCGACGAGAATACGGTAATTGCCGCCGGATACGGACGTCTGTACGATCGGCTCGGTCACGCCGAAAAAGTTTACCCGCCGCTCGATGACCCCGCGCGCGCTCTCAAGCGCCGCCTGCCTGTCAATCGGGGCAATGTCTTTCATGTTGGCATCCAACACCACCTGCGTACCGCCCGACAGATCCAGCCCGAGTTTAGTCGTAAACGTCCGGTTAAAAAGGGAAATTCCGGAAAAAACCCTGTCCACCTTGACCGGCCCGACGGAAAATTTTAGGTGGTAGCCCTGGGGAATATCGATAATCGCCACGAGAACGGTGACGGCCAAAATGATGAAAAACACGCGGCGGGCAGATTTAAACATTCGCAACAAGCTCCTCTTCGTCGCCGATGATCATGACGCGCGACCCCTCGAGAATGGACAGCACAAACGGATCGCGACGGCGTTTTCGGAAGATAAATTCTTCTTCGGTCATGACCGTGTAATTGATCTCGCGCTCACGGCGCACCTCTTCGGCGCGGACCAGCTGCGACAATTCGGGAAGTACAACGTGCCCGACGACCAGAAGATCGACGTCATTTGACGATTTTTTCGGCAGCGCGCGCAGTAGTCTTCCGGAAAGCATCGCGAACTTTATTTTTCCGAGTTTCGCGCGTTGTTTAATAAGATCCCATCCCACCCCCGACGTTTTTCCGATAAGTTCCATGAGGTCAAAATACAGCGGATAATCTTTCCGAAATGAGTAAAACAACCTGTTCGCGCGCTGTTCTTTGGCCACCATGCCGGCTTTCTCCATGTGAGAAAGTTCGCGCCTGACGGCGTTAATTTCCTCGCCGACTTTGCGCACGATGTCGCGGACGTGGAATATCGTTCCGGGATGGGTAAAAAACAGCGTAAGAATTTTTACCCGGACTCGAGAGATGATGATGTCTTCCAGGATCATAAAGCCCCCTTTACTCGTACACCAGCGGTGTACCTGTGGGCAGCATTTCGATCCAAATCTGACCCCTGTTAAAGCTTATTTCCTTGCCGTTGGCGTCGAAAAACTTCGTCCGGGCATTGCGGTTTGGTTTCTGCCAGGTAATTTTAATCGTATTCCCGTCCTGATACAACACCCCGGTGCCGCTGCCGATATTTGCGTAAAGCAGGTGCCCTTTTTCATCCACGGGTCCGGTTTCTTCGGCAAAAAGCACGACGATGTTTTTGGCAGTCAGCTGTTCCTTCGTTTCCAGATCGGTCTGCGCGGCGCCGCCGTTAAACCGCTTATACGCGTTGGCGGTCTTATCATAGACCCATTTAACCGCATAATCGCTGTACCCTTTCCACGCCGTAAACGATACGCCTGCAAACGATCCGCGGTCAGCCTCTTTTGCATCGTCCTTGAATTTCCAGGAGGTAAAATTCTTATCCCACGGCACGCCGTTTGCGTCGACATTCGTCCAACCGCGCTGGGATGCAAGCTGCAGCAGTTTGTCCGTTACGCATACCATCGTGTGTTCCGTGGCAACCGGACGGCCCACGCGGTCGGGATTGCGGTAACACGTCGGGAATGATATGCCGAATTGATCCATGTCTTTAATTTTGTACTGATCGATTTGGCAAAGCGCTTTTGCCCGCGTGTCGACTGCCGGATCATCGCATACACCGGCGCCGCCCACGTGATTGTAGAGCGCGTCATATTCCAAAACCCACGGGAGAAAATACGTGCGCGCGCTTCTGACCGGTGCAACGTTGATGCTTGTTGCCGCGATGCCGCAGTAAAAGACGCCCATAAACCGCGTAATCCCGCCTTCGGCAACCGCTTCATAAATGACGTCCGCGGAAGAAAGTCCTGACTGCGGGCGCGCCTCTACGTGATTTTCGATCATCACCGCAAGCGGCCGGCGTTTTGTCCACACGTCTTTTTCCTGTTTCGTATACAGTTTGCCGTTTATCGGACAGGCTTCGGTGCGCGGGACTGACGGGTCTATCACAAATCCCTGTTTGCTGCCGCCCACGCTGTTGACGGTGCCGGTTGCCGCGGGCGCGGCTTTCTTCCCGGCGTACGAAAATGCGGCAAACGACAAACCGGTGGCGATAAGGTACAACGCCAAACCGATAAGCCCTGTGAGTATGTATCGTTCTTTATTCATGTTTTATTCCTTCAAACGGTTTTGCTTTCGCCACCGCATCCTTTTCCTCTTTTGATAAAAGCAGCTCTTTCCCTTTGCCCGCGACGACTTCTTTTATATACCACCGATGTCCGTTTCGCGCATACAGCGATGTCATAACGAGTCCGTTGTCGTACCCGTCCAGCAGTGAAAGCGTAAAACTCTGGCTGCCGCCGGTGTCCGAAAACGGGTTAAAACGCACCAGTCCCACCCGCTGGATATGAAACCGTCCGTCACCCCGTACGTCATCAAGCGTTTTGTAAAGATCGTTTACCCTGCCAAGCAGCGTCTTTTGCGTATCGGTGAGTTCCTGAAGCTCACGGGCGCCGGTAATTCGTTTTATCCGCTTCACCGTCCAAAAAACCCACGCCGTCAAGCCCAAAATCCATACTACCGCAAAAACGCCAATGAACACCATTAGTATCCATTATAGCACATGATTTGACAAGTCTACTATGTGCGTGCTACGCTCAGGCTCGCAACACTGGCTATGCCGAAAAAATCACTGCAGGAAAAAATTGCCGCTGACGAACGACGATCGCTGTATCAATTCCGCATGCCCGCTGTCCGTGAAACGCGCGTTTCGGTAGTCACCGACGAACTTACGGCCATCAAAAAAGATTTGCGCAAAACGCTTTTTCTTGCCTCAATTGCCATTATTGCAGAATTTGCACTCTATTGGTTTGGAAGGAGGTGAAACGAGCATGGCAAGTATGTATTGTGTAAAATGTCGGGCAAAACGTGAAGATCCGAAAGCCGTGAGAGTAACGATGAAAAACGGCAAACCCGCGATGAAAGGAAAGTGTCCGGTCTGCGGCACCGGTATGTACAAAATCGGTGGCTAACTGCGCAAGCAGCAGTATAGTTTTTTTGCAAAGAAATTTACCATTACTGGAGAAGGGACAGCAAACCTTCTCCAGTT
>CAYWVJ010000006.1:8027-15840 GCA_964461825.1 uncultured Gammaproteobacteria bacterium | reverse complement strand
TTTTTGCAAAGAAATTTACCATTACTGGAGAAGGGACAGCAAACCTTCTCCAGTTCTCGTGCCTGCCCGATAGCGGGTAAGCGAAAAAAACCTGCTGCGGTATTGCCAAACACCGGGAAGCGTCGTCGCCGCTCCGATATAGCCCGCAGTACGTGCTGCTGCAACGACCCGCGCATCAAAGGCGCCATATGGGTACGCAAACCAGTTAATACGATATCCGACGTGTGATTCAAGCACGCGTTTACTCTCCTCAACTTCCTTTGTCAGGTCTGATTGAGTCAGTGTGGTCAGATACGCATGACTAACAGAATGTGACGCAAACGTCACGAAGGGAGATTTACTCATTTCCTCAATTTGTCCCCACGTCATATAAAACGACGCGTTTGTACCGATAAGACCAGTCGGAATAAATTCCGTCCCTTTCATCTGATATTTGGTAAGCAACGGGTATGCGTTCTGGTAAAAATCCTCATACCCGTCATCGAACGTCAGGACAATCGGTTTGGCGGGTAAGGGACCGCCGTTGAAAACTGCTGCTGCCATTTCATCCAGCGTAATTGCGGTATAGCCTGCATCCTTAAGGGTCTGCAGTTGTGACGCAAACACAGTTGGCGGCGTGGACAACCCATACCGTGCAATATCGGTTTTGTTGGGATTCTCGCTGATGTAGTGATACAGGAGTATCGGCACGCGAATCCCCGGCTCACTCGGCGTCGGCGTAGGGGTAGGAGTAGGTACGGATGACTGCGTGGGTATCGGGGTTTGCGTCGGAACAAAGACGGTTGCGACGGGAGCAGGTTTTACCGATGCAAAAAATGACAGGAATACGGTCATAAGTAGCCTGAATACCTGCGTCATGGTATAATTATAGCGTACCTTGGAATCCGAGTCCTCGGGCCGCTTCATGTAGCAATAGATGATTGCGGTCAGGAAAGTCCAGACAGCAGAATGCAGGGGATCCCGCGCAAGCGGGAACGGGTAACCGCTGGTGCCCGGGCTTCGAAAGAAGCCTGGGACGGAAGAGAGTCACAGAGACGATCATCTCCCTACAGCCTGACGGCTATGGGAAATGGGTGAAACGTGACAATCCCACCCGCTGCAACCGGTGACTGGTCCGCTACTACCACGCATTCGGGAGGACCGAAATGTACGGGCATTAGAGAAATGAGGATGAAAACAGAATCTGGCTTATGAGATTCCACGGTACACGAAAAGACCCGCTATTTGGCGGGTTTTTTTGTGTCGAGAAATATTAATAGCACCTCCTGAACGACGAGCACGGTGGGAACCGCGAGAATGGCCCCGATGACGCCGCCCAAACGTCCGCCGACTAAAAGCGCAAGAATGGTGATAAGCGGCGAAAGCCCGACGCTCCTGCGCATGACGAACGGCACTAATATGTTATTTTCTATTTGCTGCACGACGATGTAAAGCGCTACCACCGTGAGCGCAAAAATCGGAGACGTGGCCAGCGCAACCAGAACGGCCGGGACAGCCGAGGCGATGGGGCCGATCATCGGCACGATTTCCAGCAGCCCTGCGATAAGCGCCAACGGCAGCGCAAAATCAACGCGCAGAAGCGAAAGACCGATGTACGTAAGAATTCCGATAAACGTCATGAGCAGAAGTTCTCCCCGCACCCACGCGCCAAGCCGCCGCTCTATCAGCCGCAGCATGACGGCAACTTTTTTTCCTGTATGCTCGCCTAAAAAATCCATGAGCGTTTCCTCCGCGCGGCGCCGTTCGATGATCAGGTAGAAGGCAATCACGAGGACGGTAACCGTCGTGAGCACGTTGGAAAAAATTCCCAGTGTTACGGACAGGATGTTCGACGAAAGAGGCGCCAGCTGGGTAGATATCGTCTGCATGTTGACGTTCCAGTACGGAAATACCTTGGAAACGGTGGAGGGCAATGTCGCCAGAAGTTTTGCGTACTGACCCACAAATGCAGGCACTGCGCTCCCAACGGATACCCCCAATAATCCTAAAACCGCAACGTAAATGACGAACGTGCTTATCGCCCGCGGGATGCGGATTTTTTCCAGCCATACCACCACGGGATAGATTGCGGTCATCAGAAGAAACGCAATAAACACAAGGAAAATGATGTCTTTTATTTGCAGGATCACCCAGACTGCCGCCGTGAAGGCAACGGCAAAGATGATGGTCTGGATTGATATTTCAATCTTCCGGAACATGCGTTAGTAAGTATAGCACATCGCCAACAAGATTCGGCGAACGCACGTCAAACCAGTGGATATCTTTTTGTTTTTTAAACCACGTGAGTTGTTTTCGGACAATTTCGTGATTGCTTTGCACGCCCCGAGCAATACTTTCGTCAACACGTTTGTATAGTTCCGTAAGCGGAGCAGTCAGTCCGATTATTATTGCCTTCTCAAAGGATTCTCTTTTTTTTGCGTATTTTGCCGTTTCGATTTTTCGGATAAGCCGGCGTGGATTATTGCGGTCTGATTGATTCATGGATGTAAGCGTTTCCGTATCAAGCATATCCTGCAGTTCTTTCACCGACGCACTCTTTAGTTTTTCGCGGAGCTTTTTGTCTGGCGGAATATCGATGGTCGCAAACGGCTCAAGCAGCGCTTTGATATACAATCCGGTCCCCCCGACAATAATCGGAACTTTCCCGCGTTTGCGAATGTCGGAAATCGCGGCTCGCGCGAGTTTTACCCAGTGACTGACGCTGAACGCTTCACCGGGATCGACGACGTCATAGAGCCAGATGCGCACGCCGGGCGGGCGCTCTTTGTTCGTCTCCGCGTCATTGCCGCGATAGACCTGGCGTGAGTCGGCGGAAATCAGTTCGCCGTCAATTTTTTTTGCCAAGAATGCCGCCAGTTTCGTTTTACCCGTCGCCGTCGGGCCGCAGATAACGAGAAGTTTTTTCACTTATTCTTTTCCGACAATTACGCGCACGTCTGCCGAGGCAGTGGCATCGAGGTCCGTATCAACGGTGCCCAGCGAGTAGTCATTTTTAAGATCTGCTTTGAGGTTTGCCACGGCGTCTGCCATGGCGGATTTACCGTGAATTTCCGTGGTTTCGTACGTGTAGTCGTCGGTATTCCCCGTTGACGCAACTTTATATCCCTTACCCTCCAAAAACGTCTTCATTTTCGCGGCAGCACCCGGCGTTCCGCCGCCGTTGAGAACCTGAATTTCAAACGATGTTTTATCAATGGCTGCTGGCTGAGGCGTCGGCGTGGGTGTCGGCGTGGGCGTTGGCGTGGGCGTTGGCCGGGAAAATACCGACGTAACCGGCGAGCCTTTTTTCGTCGCACCAAACAAGACAGCGCCGACGATAAGTGCAACCACAATGGTTACCACAGCCCACACAACAACCGACTTTTTTGAATCCTTTCTGTGCATGGAAATTTCCGGCATCGTGACCGGTTCTGCGCGCTTTGTGTAAAGTTCTTCCACCACGGATTTTCTGGTTTCCGGCTGCGGCTGTGGTTCGGGCTCGGGCTGCGGTTCGGGCTGCGGCTCCGGTTCCGGCTGCACAGTACTGATATCCTCTTCCACCACTTCAACAACCTGCGTGACTACCGGCGTTTTTATCTCTTCAGCCTGTGCCTGTGCCGACAACCGTTTGTTTCTTCGTGCTGGCATACGTCTAGTATATCAACTACTTGCGCTGGTGTAAAATCGGAGTGCGAATTTCCAGAATGCGCGCGAAAGAAAGAAAAAAACGACGGCAAAACTTGTCATAAGCAGCATGTCTCCGGCTGATGCTTTCGCGACCAAAAATTTCACCGGAACGGTAACCACGACGATAACCGGCAGCAGCAGGAAAAACGCCGTTCCCAGCGCGTTCTTGTAGATTTCTCCCGGATACCGGGATATGCCGGAAACCGTGTACATAAGTTCGACGACGTTTGACATCCGCGGAAACCAGATAATAAGGGTCGTTACCATAAACCAGATCGAATACAAAAGTATAATGCCTATGACGGCCAAAAAAGCAAACAGCGCCGCGCTTTCCCACGTTACTGCCGTTGTGCTGGTTTGCGTAATATAGAGAACAAAAACGCCCCCCAAAAGAATGCGCGAGATGCTCGTATAATTTATCCACCACATCGAGAGCATGAACTGGCTGTCGAGCGGTTTGGTTAAAAATCCGTCAAGTTCGCCGAAGTGGATGACGTCTGCCATACGTTCAAAATTCCGGGAAAACAGCGTATGGAATATTCCTATGAGAATCTGATACCCGCTCGTTAAAAGGATAATGTCCGTTTTCGACCACCCGTAAATGCCGTTGGTACGAGAAATTAAAAGCGCTATCGATATGACGGAGAAAAATCCCCACGAAAGGCTCGCTATGAGACTGTTGACGAAATTCGCCCTGTACACAACAAGCGTCGCTAAACTCATGTTCCACAGGCGCCCATACACGCGAAAGTATCGTTTCATACGCTTATTGTCCCAGTCCGGTAAACTTTTTTATTCCCCGCAGCCACATGAATCTGTAGAGCAAAAAGAACACGGTAATCCACGCAAGCTCGCCGGCAACGACGGGCAGCATGGCAACGAGCGTAAATTTTCCCAACAGCGCTACGA
The DNA here is from genome assembly GCA_964461825.1 of uncultured Gammaproteobacteria bacterium. Taxonomy (GTDB): domain Bacteria; phylum Patescibacteriota; class Microgenomatia; order UBA10105; family UBA927; genus XYB1-FULL-47-11. The sequence goes on along the minus strand of CAYWVJ010000006.1, from coordinate 11,265 downwards.
CCGGATAGTAGATGATAAATCCGAACGGCGATGCAAGCGCAATCGTCTGCCAGACGCCGGGAAACAGCACGAGCGGCATCACCGCCCCTGAAAATATTACCTGCACGACGTCGGAAAGATCCAGAAGCCCGCTGTAATCCGTTATCCAGAACGCAGAAAATCCCAGTACCACCTTGTAAAGAAATCCCAGGAAATGCGCAAGCGCCGCAACGACCAGTGCCGCCGCAAGAACCGGCGCGTTGTCCGTTATGTGCAAATTCACGCGGAATACGAAAACCAGCGTAAGCAGGGTAACGAGCGAAAAAAATCCCTGTATGAGGCGCCACGGCAATTCGCTGAAAAATTTATGTACGAGATAGGAAAACGGCTTCGTAAGATAATTGGCAAGCATCCCCATCTGGATGTCGCGTCTGGCAATGTCGTTTTCTATGTGGGAAATGAGTACGGAATTGGCGATAACCAGCAGGAAATAATACGACGCAAGCGTCTGATAGTTCCACCCCTGAAGCGGCGTGTTTCCCGATGCGAACGCTCCGCGCCAAAACAGTAAAATCATGAGCGGATTGAAAAGCGCCAGCAGAAACCACACGAATGAAGTGCTGCGGTACTGCAGCGCGTCTTCAAAATACACGGCAAAAATCCGCAGGTAGCGTCTCATACGGTTTTCGTAAATACGTCGCGGATGACGTCTTCGATGTCCGGCTCCTCGATGTTCAGATCGTCCACCGGAAACTCCTGCAGAAGTTGTGCTGCCGCAACGTTGGATGCGCTCCTTTCGACTCTGATGACCGCCTTGGGAAATTCGTAGCGTACCAGCTCGCCTACCCCGGCGAGCTTTTCCGGCGACACGTACGTTTCCAAAACCACGGAGAGCAGTTTATGTTTTGCATATTTTCTGACCAGACTGTCAAGGTTGCCGTCGTACAGAATGCTTCCGTGATCTATGACGATCACGCGGTCGGCCAGCTGCCGGACGTCTTCCATATAATGCGACGTCAGGAGAATGGTTGATTTGCGCCGCGTATTATATGCCGCGATAAAATCCCGGAGCGTTTTCTGCATGACAACGTCCAGCCCGATCGTCGGTTCATCAAGAAATAATACCCGCGGCGAATGGATAAGCGCGGCGATAAGTTCCATTTTCATCCGCTCGCCGAGCGAAAGTTTACGAACCTGCACCGATAGAAGTTTCGAAACGTCCAAAAGTTCAACGAGATCCGCAAGCGTCTTTTTGTACACGTCATCCGGCACTTCATAAATTTCCTTGTTAAGCGCGAACGTTTCCACTGCGGGCAAATCCCACCAGAGTTGGTTTTTCTGCCCCATGACAAGAGAAATCTGCCGCAGAAACGCACCGTCCCGCGCAAACGGCGTAAATCCCAGTACGGAAATTTTCCCGCCCGTGGGGTACAGAAGACCCGAAAGCATTTTGAGCGTCGTCGTTTTTCCCGCGCCGTTTGGCCCGATAAACCCGACCAGTTCCCCTTCCTGCAGGTTAAACGAAATGTCATCAACCGCTTTTACCGCCGTGTACTTTCGGGCAAAAAGCGATCTGACGGATCCCATGAACCCCGGCTCTTTTTGAAAGCTTTGATAGTGTTTTGAGACATGCGACACCGAAATGATCATAACCCCCGTAGTATAGCAAAACGAGCCCCGAAGGACTCGTTTTCTCGGAATGTTTTCCGGTACGATTACCGGACAACTTTCTTCAATGCTTTTCCGGCCGTAAAGCCCGGAGTTTTGCGTGCCGGAATATTAATCGGCGCGCCTGTCTGCGGGTTTCTGCCGGTGCGGGATTTCCGTGATCGGACCATGAATGTTCCGAACCCGGTTACCACGACCTTGTCGCCCTTTTTCAACGCATCGGTAATTGATCCGAACACTGCCCCGACGGATTCGCGGGCTGCTTTGGCGGTAAGGTTTGCTTTTTTGGCAACGACTTCAACGAGATCTGCTTTTGTCATGATTTGAAGTTCACCTCCCATCGGACAGAAGATTAGGACAGGTAGTACGAGGCAATGTAAAGAATTTGTCGCGCCCTGTCAATATATCAATTTTTACGGATTGCTAGAATGATCCGAATTATTACTTTTGCAAAATATCAAGCGTTGCCGAAACGGAAGCGTTCTTGGTGTTACGGATGGTCACGCGGGTACCGAATCTTTTACGAAGTGGTGTCAAAAATTCATCCGCCCATGACGGAGTCAGAACAATAACGTCGGAAAAATCCACAACGATATCTTCATCACGTGTTACGTCTTGAAGGCTGGGTTGAAATGCCAACCACGCTTCTTTCCCCGCAGGACGGGAAACGAGCGTTGTGCCGAATTTTTTTATCTCGATGGTCATGCTACATCCTCAAATCGTAGTATAGCAAAACAACCCGGTATCACATCATCTGATTCCTGCAGGGAAATATCTCTATCCCCTTGACGGAATGTTACGCATGCATTTCCCGTTTGAAAATATAAGGTAAACGGGTTCTCTATAATAATCGACCGAACGAATTTTAATCCGTTGCCCCGTGCTTCCGGCTGCCTGCCTGAAATTGTTTCGGTAAATGCAACATGAAGAGCGTCAAAAGAATTTTGTAGTGCGGGTTTCACCCGTCGTAACGTTTTTAATATACCCTGCCCCCGATCCGCCAAAAAAATAGTTCTTGTTTTTGCATCGTACGAAAAAAATACTCCCATGATATCCGGCCAATTCCCAAGATTATGATCGAATGAATTATTCCCTATTTCTCCTGCCACTGCAATGATGAGGGAAACAATTGACAACGGAAGTGTTCTCATAAGAACGGCTTGTACATGTTCTAACCGCGATTGAAATACATCGCGCGTTTGACAGTAGACGGTATCCGGCGGGGTAAAACCGACTGAGGCAGCGGCCCACCGGCGCGTTTCTGACTCATCATTTCGGACGAATTGAGCAAGATCGGATGCACGGTAAAATCGGTGACCGCGTGGCCCGCTACGGACAGATTGCAGCCGCCCCGTTTTATCCCAACGGCGCAGAGTGTCTATAGAAAGAGAGAGTGATTTTGCGGCTTTTCCGATCGCCACGAGTTGATCCGGCATACGTACACCCCAATCTATGCACAGTATACCATATCTATGCAAATCTATGCAAATCCCGCCCTGTCAAAATATCGATTTTTAGGGATTCATTATTTTGCTGTCTCGGTAGCTCTGAGCTCGCGGATCACGGAGATTTTGATCTGCCCGGGATACGT
>CAYWVJ010000006.1:0-7927 GCA_964461825.1 uncultured Gammaproteobacteria bacterium | reverse complement strand
TCTCGGTAGCTCTGAGCTCGCGGATCACGGAGATTTTGATCTGCCCGGGATACGTCAGTTTTTCCTCGACTTCCTTTTTAATATCCTTCGCCATGAGCGTTGCTGACGCATCATCAACAGTTCCCGGGTCCACGATGACGCGGATTTCGCGGCCGGCGGAAAATGCAAACGACTCGACGACGCCTTTGTGCGATTTGGCGATATTCTCCAAATCCGTCAGGCGTTTGATGTACTCTTCGTAATTTTCGTACCGCGCGCCGGGACGGCTCCCGGAAATCGCATCCGAAATGTACACAAGCATGGATTCCACTGAGGTAAACGGCGTGTCCTCATGGTGCTGCGCCACGCAGTCAATAACCTTCTGCGGCATGCCGTATTTCCGCAAAAGCTCGACGCCCAAATCGACGTGGCTGCCCTCGCGGTCCATGATAACCTTGCCGATGTCGTGGAGCAGACACCCCAACCGCACGACGTTAACGTCCGCACCCACTTCCTGCGCGAGTGCTATGCCGATTTTCGTTTCCTCAAGCGTGTGCGCAATCATATTCTGACCGTAGGAAAAACGGTATTTGAAACGTCCCAGATGCGCGACGATGGGGGCAGGCAGATTATAGACGCCCACGGCATGACAGAGTTTCTGACCCTCTTCAAACATGATCCGTTCGATTTCCTTTTTAACCTGTGACACCAGCTCTTCGATCCTGCCGGGCTGCACGCGGCCGTCGCGAAGCAGCCGTTCGAGGGTAACGCGCGCAATTTCGCGGCGTACCGGATCAAAACTGGAAAGCCGGATGACTCCCTCTTCGTCCAGATCCACGTCTACGCCCGTTGCCGTTTCAAACGCGCGGATGTTGCGGCCTTCTTTACCGATAATGCGGCCTTTGAGTTCCTCATCCGCGACCTTTACGACAGACACCGTATATTCCGCAACGTACTCCGTTGCGCCGTGTTTCATGGCATCCACGAGAATTTCTTTTGCTTTCGCGTCGGCTTCTTCGCGCGCCCGGTCAGTAGCTTCCCGCACTTCTTTCGCCAGTTCTTCACGAAGATCATCCCGCAGACTCTCGAGAATTATTTTCCGCGCCTCGTCGCGCGTGAGGTGTGCGGCTTTTTCCAGTCTTTCGATGTGATCTTTTTTGAGTTTTTCGATTTCGGCACGGTATTTTTCCGCGGCTTCCGCTGCGGATTTTGCGCGGTTGTCGTTGTCGATCGCGCGCTGCATTTCCTCTTCCGCGTTTCGGCGGATCCGCACCGCTTCGTCCTTTGCCTCGACAATGAGTTCCCGAGCTTTCGCCTGTGCCATCTCCATGGCAGCGTGCGTATCGGCGGAAACCGCCGGTTTTGGCGCCTGAGCGGGTTCAACAGTTACCTTTTTCCCTTTTACGAGCCCCGATAGGGTTTTGAGTACATTTACCATACGAATGAAGATTTAAGGAAAAAGAAGTGCAGCAAAAATCCCGCAATTATGCGGCGTTGAGGGTAGCTGATTGATCGAAGCTATTCATGTTGCTGTTTCAGTTTCCAAAAATCAATAATCGTATTGTACCTTTTTTATGGTGTCATCGTCAAATCCCCGACGGGCGAGGAACTCGTACAGCTTCTGGGGCGTTGCGAAGCGCTTCCTGCCTACGGCTTTGCAGGCCGCAGCAAGGCTATTTCGGCCGGTAAGAGCCGCTGTGACGGCATCCCTGGCTATACCCTTCCTATTGAGCTCCAGCGCTATAAAACGGTCTCCTTTCGGCCTCAGGTCAGTTCGCTGCGCAACCCACCAAGCGGCAAATTTCGCATCATCCACATATCCCAATTCCCCCATCCGCGCGACGACCTTGTTGATAAGCCCAGCGCCGGACACCTTCCACGCAGTCAGTTTTTTGGTGAGAAAATCACGGAGTTCTTTTTCGCTGCGCGGCCGGTAGGAAATAAACCGAAGTGCCGCGCCAATAAGTTTGTCGTAATAGAGGTTATTCATTCTGTCGGGATGGGCGGACTTGAACCGCCAACCTCACGTACCCCATACGCGTGCGCTAGCCAATTGCGCCACATCCCGTATGACATTCCGCTTGTATTCTATCATTTTTTGTGCAAGAATGCGGCGAAAAGGAGAACACTATGGCAATCGACGCAAAACTTCAGGCAATAAAACTCGCGATGGAAACTATCGAAAAGCAGTACGGCAAAGGATCCATCATGAAACTCGGCGAACAGATGACCGGAAAAGCGTCGTATGACGTTATCCCCACCGGCATTCTTCCTTTGGATCTGGCGCTGGGCATCGGCGGACTTCCGCGCGGGCGGATCGTCGAAATTTACGGGCCGGAAGCATCCGGAAAAACCACCGTGTGTCTCTCGGTCATTGCTGAGGCGCAAAAAATGGGCGGTACCGCTGCATTTATCGACGCCGAACACGCGCTTGACCCGCAGTGGGCGGAAATTCTTGGCGTAAAACTCGACGATCTTCTCATTTCCCAGCCCGATACCGGCGAGCAGGCGCTCGAAATTGCAGAAACGCTCATCCGAAGCGGCGGCGTGGACATTATCGTCATCGACTCGGTTGCGGCGCTCGTTCCGCGCGCGGAACTTGAGGGGGAAATGGGCGATTCGATGATGGGCGTGCAGGCGCGCCTCATGTCGCAGGCGCTGCGGAAACTTACCGCCGTCATTTCCAAATCAAAAACGATCGTCATGTTCACCAACCAGCTCAGACAAAAAATCGGCGTCATGTTCGGCAACCCCGAGACAACACCCGGCGGGCTGGCGCTCAAATTTTACGCGAGCGTGCGGATGGATTCGCGCAAAATCGAGACCTTAAAAGACGGCGACCGCGTGGTGGGAAGCCGGCACCGCGTGCGGATCGTCAAAAATAAAGTTGCGCCGCCGTTCCGCGTTGCGGAGTTTGACGTCATGCACGACGGCGTGTCGCGTGAAGGCGGTTTAATTGACGTTGCGCTGGAATACGGAATACTGACGAAATCCGGCGCATTCATCAAACACGGAGCAACGATGATCGGCCAGGGCAAAGAAGCGTGCAAGCTTTACTTTAAGGAACACGCTAAGTTCGCGCGAGAACTCACGGACGAAATCTGGAAAGCGGTCCGTCACGGCCAGACCGCGGCAAAACCCGTACCGAAGACGGAAGAGGAATAAACGAGAATGCCTCGCCAAATACCCGCATCATATTCCGTTTCATGACTGCAAAATATGTTACTATGTTTCGAAACAAAGTAACATAAATTCCCAACAACAGAAATTGTTATTTTGTCTTTTAATTATCGTTTTGGGGATTGGCGGCGTGCTCTCGCTTTTCCGGCAAACCCGGCTTTACGGCGCTCTTTGGCCCGCGGGTCCCGCGTCAGGAAGCCGCGGTTTTTGAGAATCGGCCGGAATTTTTCCGCATCTACTTTCACAAGCGCCCGGGAAATCGCGTGAATGGTGGCTCCCAGCTGTCCCGGAAGTCCGCCGCCGAACGTTTTTACCGATACGGCAAACCGGTTCATCGTATTCGTCGTGCGGAACGGCTCGAGATACAATTTTTTACATACTTCGCCGGGAAAATATTTTTCCGCCGGTTTACCGTTGACGGTAAACTCTCCTGATTTACCGACGGAAAGCCGCGCGCGCGCTGTCGCCGTTTTTCTGCGGCCGACTGCTTCGTAGTATGACGGTTCGTTAGTTGAATTTGTCTTCATATGGATGTTTGTTTTCCGGATATATGTACAAACGGGTTACAAGTCTAGCACGCAGTTTGTTTTTCGGCAACATGCCCCATACCGCGTGGCGTATGGGTTCCGTTGGTTTTTCGCGCCGCACCTGCCACAGCGCTTTTTGTTTCAGCCCGCCGGGGTGGCCTGAATACTTACTGTACAGTTTCTCTTTTTCCTTACGGCCTGTCGTAATAAAATGCGCGGCATTAACGACGACGACAAAATCGCCGCAGTCGAGGTTGCGGACAAAATTGGGTTTTGCCTTCCCCATAAGTTTCGTCGCAATCTCCGTTGCCGCGCGCCCGAGCACTTTACCCTTAACATCGACAAGATGCCAGCTGCGCTTAATGTTTGACAGTTTTGTTGGTTTCGTCATAGATAAACTCCAGCCGCACTTCTTCTGCTGCATCTCCGGCACGCGCTCCCAGCCGAACGATGCGCGTAAATCCGCTGGAGCGTTTCGCGAACCGCGTTTCGGCATCGGCTGCCAACTGTTTTTCGATCACTCTGCTGGCGAGCACCTTGCGGATTTCCCGCGCTTTCCCTTTTTTGGCAAGCGTCACCAGTTTTTCAATCAAGGACCGCACGGCCTTCGCTTTCCCGAGCGTGGTCCTAACCGTACCGCGCACGATAAGATCGCGGGCTAACCCCTGAAACAATCGTCGGCGTTCGTTCTTTGTGCGGGACAACTTGCTCATAGATTATACGGTAAGCGCGACTCCCTTTTCCCGGAGTTTCTCCTCGACTACCGCCAGGGATTTGGTTCCGAGATTTTTGATTTTCATAAGATCCGCACGCGCCGTACCCAACAGCTGACCGATGGTTTCAATGCCGCCGTTTGCCAGCGCATTCACGATGCGGGTCGGAATATCAAGCTCCTCGATGCGCATTTTAAGAATTTCATCGGAAACCGTCGGCGTCACGGCAACGGATTCGGCAGCGCCGGCGACTTTCGGTTCAACGACCTGCATGAAATAGGAAACCAACGTTTTCGCAGCGGATTTAAGCGCGTCCTGCGCGTGTACCGTTCCGTCGGTCCAGATTTCCATAACCAGCCGGTCAAGATTGGTCATGCGTCCGACGCGGGTTGCTTCAACGCGGTAATTCACGCGGACGACCGGCGAAAAAAGCGCATCAACGGACATAACGCCCACCTCGTCAAAATGCCGCTCATCGGCAGACACGTATCCCGTACCTTTTTCCGCACTCATCGTCACCTCAAGACCTGCTTTTTTATCCGACAGATGCGCAAGGATCAGATCGGGGTTGACGATGGTAACGCCCGCCGGCACCTCAATATCGGCCGCGGTCACCTCGCCCGACGATTTTTTCGAAATCGTCATCGCCGCCGGCCCGTCGCCGTCGATCGTCATGCGGACTTTCTTAAGATTCATCAAAAATTCGACAACGTCTTCTTTCATGCCGGGAAGCACCGAAAACTGATGTTTCACGCCTTCAATCTTGGCGGAAACAATCGCGGCGCCGCCCAGGCTCGTTAACAATACGCGCCGCAGGCTGTTGCCGAGCGTCTGACCATACCCCTGTTCCAGCGGCTCAATGCTGAATTTTCCGAAGCCGGGTTTCTCTACGTCAATTTTGATTTGAAAATTTGGATCCATCATACAACCCTCCTTCCCTAACGGGAATAATATTCAACAATTAATTGTTCACTGATGTCTTCTTTTACGTCCGGCCGCTGCGGTTCGCGGATAATTTTCACCACCGGACCTTTGCGTTCCAGCCATTCGGGCGTCGTCACCGTTTTTTCGTCCAAAAGTTTTTTCACGGCGGGAATCGTTAATCCCTTTGTCTTGTACGAGATAACCTGATCTTTGGCGACCAAATACGACGGGATCGTCACTTTTTCCCCGTCAACGAGAACGTGTCCGTGAGTAACAAACTGACGGGCGGAAGCGCGCGTGGGAGCGAGTGCTGCACGGTACAATACGTTGTCCAGCCGCCGCTCCATGAATGCCAACAGTTTCTCGCCGGTGTTTCCTTTCCATTTCCGCGCCCGCTCAAAATTTTTGCGGAACTGCCGCTCCAATACGCCGTACATCCGCTTCACTTTCTGTTTCTCCCGCAACTGTTGCCCGTATCCCGATATTTTCCGTCTGCTTTTTACTCCGTGCGATCCGGGCGGAATATTCGCACGACGAAGATAACCCGCGTGGGATTTACTCCCGACGGTTTTAAGCCCCAGGTCAATGCCTTCGCGTCGTGCTAATCTATTTTTGGGTCCCGTATATCGTGCCATACAATGAAATATTAAATACTAAAGTTTTAATCAAAAATTTTTATTTTTTATACTCTTCGTTTTTTCTTTGCCCGTACGCCGTTGTGCGGCATGGGCGTAACATCCGCAATTAATGAAATTTGCAGTCCTACGGCTTTCAGCCCCCGGAGCGCAGCATCGCGCCCTGCACCCGGCCCTTTGATGTATACTTCCGCTTCGCGCAATCCCCGGTCCATGGCTTTCCGCGCAACCGCTTCCACTGCGGTCGTTGCCGCGTACGGAGTGGATTTACGGGCACCCTTAAACCCTGCCATACCGGATGACCCCCAGCAGATCGTATTCCCGCCCTCGTCGGTAATGGTCACGAGCGTATTGTTAAACGTCGCGGTAATGAATACTTTTCCTTTTTCTGAAATTCTTGTTGATTTTGTTGCCATAATTATCTGTTATTTTTTCTCTTCTTTTACTGCCGTCGTTGTCTCCAGTTTGACACGGTCGTCTTTTTTCATTGCGCCGATCGTCATTCGTTTACCGCGTTTGGTTCGGGCGTTTGTCCGTGTACGCTGTCCGCGCACCGGCAGTTTTTTGGCGTGACGGATGCCGCGGTATGAACGGATTTCGATAAGCCGCTTAATGTTGTCGGAAATTTGTTTTCGAAGATCCCCTTCGACCGTATAGCCTTTTTCCAGTACTTTGGCGATTTTGTTCACTTCTTCATCGGTGAGGGTCTTGACGCGTTTGGCCGGATCAATCTGGGTTTCTTTGAGAATGCCGACGACATTGCGCCGCCCCACGCCGTAGAGATAGGTAAGCGCAATGTCCAGCCGCTTTTCGTTTGGTAAATCAATGCCTGCAATGCGTGCCATATAGTTAACAAAAAAATCCGTATTTATTTTCAAAAAAATATTTTTTCATGTTTATCCCTGTCGTTGTTTATGTTTCGGATTTTCGCAAATCACGTACGTCCTGCCGTGCCGGCGGACGATTTTACATTTATTACACATTGGTTTTACCGATGCTCGTACTTTCATACTTTAACCGACGCGGTACGTGATCCTCCCTTTACCCGGATCGTACGGCGTAACCTCAACTTTTACTTTATCCCCCGGCATAATGCGGATAAAATTAAGCCGCATCTTACCCGAAAGATGACAAAGCACAATGTGGCCGTTCGGCAATTTTACGCGAAAGAGCGTATTGGGAAGGCACTCGGTTACCACTCCTTCGACTTCAATATTGCCTTGATGGGCCATATGTGACAATAAGCGGACAAAACAACAAAAATCACCCTCTTTGAATCGAGGTTTATTTCCGTAACCCCAATTGTACCTCAATTTCCCGTTTTGGTCAACACTATCGGGCTATCATCGGTTATGGCTATTGAGTGCTCGAAAACCGACGTGAGCGAACGGTCGCGGGTGGCCAGGGTCCAGCCGTCGTTATTTTCGTACACAATGTCGCCGCGTCCCATTGCATAAATCGGCTCAATGGCGATCGTCATGCCAGCTTCTAAACGGGGCGTGCTGTCTATGGAACCGCGCTGGTAGTTGGGCACCTGCGGTTCCTCATGAAGCTCCCTTCCGACGCCGTGCCCCACGAGCGACCTGACGATGCTGTATCCCGCCCCTTCAATCGTTTCCTGAATCACTTTGGAAATCTGACCGATGCGGTTGCCCGCTCTGGCTTGTTTGACCGCCCGGTCCAATGCCAATTTCCCGGTATCCAAAAATTTTTCCTTTTCCGGATACCGGCCGTTTCCTATGATTTTCGTCCATGCCGTATCCGTATGGAATCCTTTGTATACAAGGCCGACATCAATCGTCAGAACGTCGCCCGCCGCAAGAACATAACCGGTCGGGATCCCGTGCACGACCACCTCGTTGACGTTCAAACACGTCGCCCATTTGTATCCTTTGACCGTCTGAAAAGACGGATAGGCATCCGCGGCGGCAATGAGTTCCACCGCTCTTTTTTCGATATCCGTAAGAAC
>CAYWVJ010000005.1:24044-25358 GCA_964461825.1 uncultured Gammaproteobacteria bacterium | reverse complement strand
AATCCGCTACCGCTGCCAGGAAATTGCGTTGAGCTTTTTGGCAAGATCCTGCTGTTCGCTGTAAAGCGCCTGATCATCGTACGTCCACTGGGTTTCTTCGCCGGTTAACCAGATATTCGCCTCCATCTTCGGCACGAATTGGCGTATTCTCGAAATCCGCGTGTCTATAATGGCAAGCAGCCTGTCGGCATCCTGTTTGTTCTGGTTATACGTCAGCCCGTAATTTTTTATGTTCAGCCAGCTCGGGAGGATCCGTTTAAGATCAGCAAGCGCGTTCTCCCACGACTGTATGGTTTCCTTCGAATACCGGGGCGGCACGTACCCCGCAAGATGCTGCACGATAATCTGCACCGGACATCCGTCTGCGTTGCCGACGAACGTGCTCACGCCTATGTCCTGATAGTCTTTGTTCAACAAAAACTCTTTCGCTTTCGGATTTTCAAATTCATATTCAATCAATTCCCGGGCGGTATAATACCCGAAAATCGGAAATTCCCCGTAGATGATGTTGGAATAACCCGCGTCGAGGACTGCTTTTGCCATCGTATACCCGCTTTTGGTAGCTTCAAACGATGCATCGTTATAGGTCAGTATGACTTTTGCCCTGCGCTCTGCGGATTTCGACAGTTTCGGTTCAAACCGCAGGGGTTTACGGTTATTTTCTTCCCGCTTCGCGTTAAGCATCGAAATATACTCCTCAACGTTCAGAAAAGATCCGCTCAATTCCCTTCCGTCATCGGGTACGCCCGGCCCTGAAGACGACTGCTGCGATTTTGGCAGGATCGAGGTGATCGCCGATCGGGGAATGAAACCGAGCATCCGCGAATCCATGCTCCGTTTGCGGTTATCCCCGAGCACGAAATACGAGTCCGCGGGCACGGTGATTTTTTGACAATCGGCAACGAACGTATTACCGAATGTCGACCGCAGACCCGCGATATACGGCTCCGGCTCACGCGTACCGTTGCGGTATACGTACCCGTTTTTGATCTCGATCTGATCGTTTGGTACGCCGACAACCCGTTTGACGAAATCAACCACCTTCCCGTCCTTAACCGTATCCTTGTCGGAAAACAGAACGATGTCGCCGCGGTTCACCGTCCGTTTTCGCAACAGCGCATCCAGCGGGTACGCATATATGTATGTCCCGTTTTTCAGCGTCGGCTCCATCGAATACCCTTCAATCTGCCGCGGCATCGGAACCAGACCAAAGGCAAGCGCGGCCGTAAGCCCTATACCTGTATATACCCCCGCCAAAACCAAAACAAGGAACAATTGTTTCCAGAAGAAGTTTTTGTGTTTTGTACCCATGCA
>CAYWVJ010000005.1:22006-23944 GCA_964461825.1 uncultured Gammaproteobacteria bacterium | reverse complement strand
CCGAAGACCAGCTTTTTGACGATATTACGTCGCTCAAAATCCAGGGCGCGACCAACGTCGCCACTGCTATTTTGGATTTTTTAGCGGAAAATCCGGATAAAGACATCGGGACGCGCCTCGCATACGCCCGGCCCACGGAACCGCTGGCGCAAAATGCGATAAAATATATTTTTGCGGGAGAAAACGTTGCCGAGAGAATTTCAACATATAAACGGCGTATTGCTGATGCAAAAAGGAAAATTGCACAGTATGGCTCCGGAATTATTGAGGACGGAAAAACATACGTAGTCCACTGCCACGCTTCCACCGTCACCAATGCGATCATCAATGCGCACAAAAACATACACGTATTCGCGACCGAAACCCGGCCGCGTTTTCAGGGCCGCATCACCGCGGGAGAATTGGCAGATGCGGGCATTGACGTGACGCTTATCGTCGATTCCGCAGCCGCATCGGTTATGCAAAACGCCGACGCGGTGTTTGTCGGCGCGGATTTATTGTCCGATAACGGATTTTTAAACAAAATAGGGACGTATGCGATTGCACTGGCCGCAAAAGCGCATAGCGTTCCCGTGTATTGTTTTTCGACGATTTTGAAATACGCGGACAAACCGGTAATCGAGACGCGCGATGCAAAAGAAATCTGGCCGGAAGCTCCGGAACGCGTAAAGATTGAAAATCCCGCATTCGATTTTACTCCCTATACGTTAGGAGTTACCATTGTTACTGAGTCGGGTTTAATAAAAGACCCATGGCAAATACCTACAAAAATTATCTGAATATCGGCAATCCGGTTGATAAACGTGCGCATATTCTTGCAACGTTTACGCTGAAAGCCGAAGGAGAGCCGTTTGACCGGACAGCCGGCGGCGTTGCCGCAGAATCATCGGTCGGCACGTGGACCGACGTGGGGCTTGAGGAAAAAGCCATCTGGGACCGGCTGCACGCGAAAGTACTAGCAATGGACGAGTCTTCGGGAACGATCAAAATCGCCTACCCCATGGATCTTTTTGAAAAAGGAAACATCGCCCAGCTTTTGTCGTCCATTGCCGGAAACGTATTCGGGTTAAAGGAAATCGTCGGCCTGCGGCTCGAAGATCTGGATTTTCCAGAAAGCTACGTAACCTCTTTTCCCGGCCCGGCGCTCGGCATCCACGGCATCCGGAACCTCGCCGGCGTTGCCCGGGCGCCGCTTCTGGGATCCATCATCAAGCCGAAACTCGGCCTTTCCGCGCAAACGCATGCGCAGGCGGTTTTCAGCGTCTGGGACGGCGGCGTAAATTTCGTCAAAGACGACGAAAATTTAACGAGCATGGTGTTCGATAATTTTTATGACCGCGTAAACCAAATTTTGAAGCAACCGCCCGGCGAAAAAATTTACGCGTTTAACATTACCGCACCGTATGACGAAATGACCAAACGCGGAGCGTATGTTTTCGATCACAAAGGAACCTGCCTGATGCTCGACGTATTAACGGCAGGATTTTCCGGCCTGCAGGGCATCCGGAACCGCAATTTCGGTTTGATGATTCACGGCCACCGCGCGATGCACGCTGCGTTTACGAGAAATAAAACATTCGGGATTTCGATGCTCGTCGTCGCAAAACTTGCGCGTCTGGCGGGCGTCGATTCGCTGCACACCGGTACGGTCGTCGGAAAAATGGAGGGAGAACAGGAGGAAGTCCTTGCGATCAACGATTTTCTCAAAAGCGAATGGTACGGATTAAAACCGGTACTCCCTACGGCGTCCGGCGGCCTGCATCCCGGGCACATCCCCGACCTCGTACGGATTTTAGGCCGCGACATGCTTTTCAATTTCGGCGGCGGCATCCACGGCCATCCTGACGGCTCACGTGCCGGCGCCAAAGCCGTCGTACAGGCGCTTGCCGCGTCGCTTGCCGGCATTCCGCTTAAAGAAGCCAAAGACAGCCCCGAACT
>CAYWVJ010000005.1:0-21906 GCA_964461825.1 uncultured Gammaproteobacteria bacterium | reverse complement strand
TTGCCGCGTCGCTTGCCGGCATTCCGCTTAAAGAAGCCAAAGACAGCCCCGAACTTGCGCGTGCGCTCGTCAAATGGCAGCAATAGATTTGTAATCTATCTTACAATTCTGATATGCTCGGAATATGGCAGCCGATAAAACCGTCGTAATTATCGAAGACGATACGGAAGCGCAGGAGGTATACCAGCAGGTGCTCGCAAAGAAGGGACTGCGCGCAACGTTTGCTTCGACCGGAAAATTGGGACTCCAGCTCATCCAATCGGAAAAACCCGTCGTCATCATCCTCGATCTAATTCTTTCCGGAACGATCACCGGCACTGACGTACTTATCGCAATAAAAAAACACCGTCTCATGAAGCGCATTCCGGTTATCGTTGTCTCCAATCTCCATTCCCAGCGGGATGCGGTTCTCGAGTTGGGTGCGGCGGATTTTTTACCGAAGGCAGGAACGTCCGTTGAAGCGCTCATTACCCACATCAAAAAGCATGCCAAAGCGTAAAACAGTACTTATAAACGTCGTTCTTTTCGCGGTCTACGTCATCAGCGCAAAATTAAGCCTTCGCCTTGCGTTCGTCAACGCGAGCGCTACCGCCGTCTGGCCGCCGACGGGCATTGCGATGGCGGCATTTCTCATATTCGGTACGCGCATCTGGCCGGCGATTTTTTGGGGCGCATTTGCGGCAAACCTCACGACCGCGGGGACCGTCATTACGTCATTATTCATCGCGCTGGGAAATACGTTTGAGGGGGCACTCGGCGGATTGCTGATCAAGCGCTACGCAGGCGGCGTCCACGCGTTCGAACGCCCTGAGCGCGTGTTCCAAACACTCCTTGCCGCGATTATAATACCCGTCGTCAGCGCAACCGTTGGCGTTACAACGCTTACCGCGGCCGGATTTTCTCCCGTTGCATCGTACGGCGCCGTCTGGGTAACGTGGTGGCTTGGCAACGTTACCGGTGCGCTTGTCGTGCTGCCGGCGATCGTTCTGTGGTATACCAAACCGAAAATCAAGGAAAACGGAAAATCGCTGGAACTCGCGCTCTTTTTCCTGGGACTGCTGGGCATTTCCGCAATCGTATTCAGCGGTACGCTTCCCTACCCGTACCTCATTATGGCCGCAACGCTCTGGGTGGTATTTAAGTTCGGACCCAGAGAAACGGCAACTGCCGTTCTTGTGGTGGGCGGTATCGGCGTGTGGGCGACCATTCACGGGTACGGCCCGTTTGCCGCGAAAGACATGAACCCGAACACGTCGCTTATCTTCCTCCAGATGTTTCTTGCGACGCTTGCTACCACGCAGCTTATCGTTGCCGCCCTTATTTTGGAGCGCGCCCGCGGCGAACGCAGATTCCGTGCGCTTATCGAAAAAAGCTATGACGCGATTTCGCTCATTAATACCGACGCGACCGTTCTTTATGCCAGCCCGTCCACGATGTCTGTCCTCGGGTTTACTCCGGAGGAATTTGTCGGCATCCCGGGGTTGTCGCTTGTGCACCCCGACGACGTAAACAGGGTTATGGAACTCCTTTCGGATGTTGCAGCAGAACCCAATAAAAGTATCCGCACGGAACTTCGCATCCAAAAGAAAAACGGGGAATACATCTGGGTAAGCACCGTGACGACGAATTTGCTGCATGATCCGGCCGTTCGGGCGCTGGTTGTTAATTACCGCGACATTTCGGACCGGAAAAAATTAGAGCTTGCCAAGGACGAATTCATGATGATATCCGCGCATCAGCTGCGCGCGCCCCTTGCCTCCATGCGGTGGAACATCGAACTACTTATGGAGCGCGTAGATGCGTCAATGAAAAAACAGTTTGCGGTCATCTATCAGCAGACGATAAAACTCATCGATCTTGTCAATGAACTTCTGGATGCCTCGCGCATCATTCAGGGGAACGTTTCGGGTGAGCGAAAACCGACGCGCATTATCCCCATCATCCAAAAAGAAATTGAAACGAACAAACCCTATGCCGCAAAACGGCACGTTCCCCTGGCCGCACAACTGCCCCGTACGCTTCCCGCCATTCTGGTTGACCCCACCAGATTTTCATGGGTCGTGCAGAATCTTTTATCCAATGCCATTAAGTATACGCCAGCAGGCGGAACGATCAGCCTGTCGGTTGCGAAAGAAAAAGACCGGATCCGCATGAGTGTCGCCGATACGGGCATCGGCATTCCGAAAGCCGAACAGGACGACATATTCTCAAAATTTTTCCGCGCCTCAAACGCGCGCGCGGTTGACCCACAGGGAAGCGGACTCGGACTTTTTGCCGTACGCGAATACGTAAAATCGTGGGGCGGGACGATTTCCGTGGAAAGCCCGAATGCAAACGCTCACGGTACGACCATCACTATTATATTGCCGGTTTATAAAGGAGGTGAAAAATGAAACGCGTGCTGATGATTGAAGACGATACGGCGCTCGTCGAGCTTTACAAATATGCGCTCGCCAAAGAGGATATCCAGGTCACGGCTGCATATACGGGGAAAGAGGGTCTGGAGAAGGCAAAAACCGCCAAGCCCGACCTTATCATTCTGGATATCATGCTGCCGGGGGGCATCAACGGGTTTGACGTTCTCGAGTTTTTGAAAAAAGATCCGTCGACCCCCAGCATTCCGGTTCTCGTGCTGACCAATCTGGATAAGGAGGAAAAAACGGCCAAAGAAATCGGAGCGATTGACTATATGGTAAAAAGCAACAGCTCGATTACGGATGTGGTGAATAAGGTTAGATCGCTGCTGGCGTAATCCTTTATTACCTAACTTCTGGTCCGCGGGAATTTTTGGCTGGAAAAACTGCTTCTATTAACTCAGGAACCGGTGCTGTTTTATTTATGGCTGCAATGCCCTTTTCTTTTGCCAGTTGTAAATATTTGTTCTCTGCCGAACGCAGAAGAAACGGAACGTTTCCATGTTTTTTGGCAATGTCAACTCCGCTCTCCCATTCTCCGTACAATCCATCACAGATTATCATATCGAAATGAGTTTTTTTATTTGTCAGTAATTTCTCTGCTTCCACAACACCCAAAGCATTAACAAATTCCACGCCGTCCCGACGTAACAATTTACCCGTCATTTTCTGATCTTCAAGATCATCATCGATAACTAAGATTTTCATAATCTAGGCGCCTTAGGGATTAGCGTTCCAGCGTCACGTAGGTAAATTTTATGCCGTTTTCTTCGTGCGGTTCGCGGGAAATCACGCGCCTAAATTCCGAATAATCGGGGAAAAACGCGTCTGCGTCCGGGGCGCCGCGGTCAACGAGCGTCAGATATAACCGGTCGGCTCGCGGAAGCGCCGCCGCGTAAATCGTCGAACCCCCGATAATGAAAACCTCACCGCCTCCTGCTTCCCGAATTGCCTCATCAAGCGACGAAACGACGATTACTCCGGGAATATTTTGCCGGTGCGTCAGCACGATATTTTTTCGGTTCGGCAGCGGGTGCCCGATGGACTCAAACGTTTTGCGGCCCATGATCACCGGATGGCCTTCCGTGATTTCTCTGAATCTTTTCAGATCACTGGGTATATCCCAAAGCAAATGGTTGTCTTTTCCCAATTCCCTGTGTTTACCGATTACTGCGATTTCCGAGAGCATACCGTCTCCTAAAATCCGCCGACGACTGTAATATCCCCTTTTATCGGAGGATGCGGATTATAATCAACAAGCTGAAAATCTTCGAATTTGAAATCGTCGATGTTTTTTACTTCCGGATTGATTTTCATAATGGGAAATTTTCTGGGTTTCCGTTTCAACTGCTGGCGGCACTGCTTCAAATGATTCTCGTAAATGTGCACGTCCCCGAACACGTGCACGAATTCGCCGGGTTTGTAACCGGTAACCTGCGCAAGCATCATCGTGAGAATCGCGTACGAGGCGATGTTAAACGGCACGCCCAAAAATAAATCGGCGCTCCGCTGGTACAAAAGCAGCGACAATTTATCGCCGGTGATGTTGATGTGGAACATCGTGTGGCACGGCGCAATCACCATGCTTGCCGCGCGGCTGCCGCTCATCTCATAGATGCACCCGGCATTCCACGCGGAGATGACGTAGTGCTTTTTCATCGGATATTTTTTTATTTTCTCTATCGCCCACCCGAGCTGATCCACCGTGCGTTTGCGGTTAACGGGCCAACGTCTCCACTGGACGCCGTACACCGGCCCAAGCTCCCCCCATTTTTTTACGAATTCCGGTTCTTTCATGGATTCCATGAATTTTTCAAAAGTTACGGGATGAGGAGCAGCCCACGTGTATTTTTTATACGCCCATTCGTCCCAGATGTGCACGTTATTATCCAAAAGATATTTGATGTTTGACTCGCCGGAGAGAAACCACAGGAGCTCGTGGATGATGCCGCGCGTAAATACTTTCTTGGTCGTGAGTACAGGCAGGCCTTTCGACAAATCGTACCGGCAGATGCGGCCGAAGACGCTTTTTAATTTCACGCCGGTCGAATGGCTCGCTTTCCAGGTGCCGTGCTTCATGATGTCGGCCATGAGATCGAGGTATTGATATTCAGGATGCCGCGTTCTTGCCATAATAGATCTCCTTTTCCGTCACCACGAGTTCCATCGGAACATCATACAAAGTATGGGGCACTTCTGCAATCATTTGTTTTTCAAATGCGATGCCGATCGTATTTTTCTTGTTTGCCAACAGCCGGTCGTAAAATCCCCGTCCCCTTCCTAATCGATTGCCGTGTTTATCAAACGCGACGCCGGGAACGATAAAAAGATCCGCCCTCGCGTCGGGCGCGGGTTCCACAAACGTTTTCGTCGTATCCCTGAAAAATTCCGACGTATCAACCTCCTGCGGCAGCGACCGGTATACGCAGACCCTGTGTGCATGCTGCCACCGCGGCAGCGACATAACTTTTTTTGCGATAATACCGCTTGCCGACATGCTGGCACCGACGTGTTTTCGCGCGAAAAATCCCAGTGTCCGTTCCGCGTCTTTTCTGTCATTTGCCGTCATAAGCTGCGCACGCAGCTCACTTGCGCCGGGAAATCCAGTGACGTATATCTTGAAAAATTTTTTCATGGCTGCAAAATTTTTACCGGTTTTTTCAAATAACCGCATATGACTTTGCATAATTTCCATGAGTTTTTCGTGATCATCCATGTACGAAACGCCGCGTTTGTCGAATGCCCAGAGATCCTGGAAAACTCCCCGTCCGATCATAACGCCATCGACTCCATAACGCTTCGACTTATCTGCCGCGTCCGCATAATTTTTAACGTCCCCGTTTCCGATAATAACCGTTCCCCGGCGGGTATATTTTCCGATTTCATCCCAATGCGCAGATACTTTTGACAATTCAGCTGCAGTGCGCCCATGGATAGTAATTGCATCCAATTGCTGTTCGAGTAAAAAAGGTATCCAATCTGATGCAATCTTTTTGTATCCTAAACGTGTCTTAAGGCTCAATGGAATGCGGTTTCTCAATCCCTTTTTTGCCGCAAAAATGATGTTTTTGACTAACTCGTGATTCTCAATAAGACACGCTCCGGCTCCGTGTTTAGTTACGTTTTTTTCCGGACACCCCATGTTGATGTCCATGCCGTCAAATTTCATGTCCACGATGAGCTTCGCCGCCTCATAAAATAATTCTGGATCCGTACCCCATACCTGCGCAACAATCGGACGCTCGGCTTCCGTATAAGAAAACCGCCGTATTACCTCGTCGCGGCCTTCTGAAAATAATCCGTCAATGCTCGTGAATTCCGTAAAAAATACGTCCGGCCGGGCTGCCGACGCAACAATCCGCCGGAACGCGGAATCCGTCACGTCCTCCATGGGAGCCAGAACGGTAAACGGACGCGCAAGCATGTCCCAGGAAAATTTCATACGGATACGGGTTTGTGTCTGCCGAGGATGCGAAGTGAAAGCACAAAGCACGCAAGCGCGACGGCGCTTCCGGCAAGAAACGGCAGCGGTATGGCAAGCGTCGCAAGCATCCCGCCCGCAATCGGACCCGCAATCATCCCGATACTCACGTACGACGCATTCAGCCCCTGAATTGCGCCCTGCGACTGACTATCGACTTCCTTTGACAACAACGCCTGCACCAGCGGATTCACAAAGCCGTTGGCAAGCGCGTGAACAACGGAAACGGTAATCAGTGCGGCAAGCGACCGCGTCACGAAGAATCCGGTAAACGTAAACACTGCGGTAAAAAGCGCCGCTGTGAGCATTTTGCGGTCGCCGAACAACCGGACCGCGGCAGGAATAACGACGGCCTGCGCAACTAATCCCGTAAGACCAAAAAGCGTAAAGTTCACGGATATCTGCGTCGGCGTGAGCGTAAGAACTTCCACGGAAAGCGGTTGGTACGCATAGATAAAAAGCGAAAACGCAAACGCATAGAGAAGCGAAATAAGAAGCGTCGTCCCGACGTTTTCATCCGTGAGCGCGCGTGCCATGCGGACAATGTCAAAAAGTTTCTCATGATGCGGAAGCCCGCGGTGGACGTTCGTTTCCGGCAGAATGATGACGGTTAAAAAAACCGCAAGGAGTGCAATTCCCGCGGCAATCAAAAACGGAATTGCCGCACCCAAACCATACGTTAGCGCGGAAATAGTGGGGCCGAATACAAACCCGAACCCGAAAGCGGCGCCGATAATGCCGAACCCGCGGGCACGGTCTTTAATATCCGTCGTATCGGAAATTACTGCGAGGGCAACGGGAATATTGCCGGCGGTAATTCCGTCGATTGCCCGCGCCAGAAACAAAAACCAGCCGTTCGGCGCCAGTGCCATCGTAAAAAACGACGCGGCCGTTCCCAAAAGCGAAATGATAAGCAGCGGTTTTCTCCCGTATTTGTCCGAGAGCCTGCCGATAACCGGCGTCGCGATGAACTGAAATACCGAAAAGACGCTAAAGAGCATCCCGTTCTGAAAATCCGTAAGCCCGAACCGTCGGGAGTAGGAATACAGCACGGGAATAATTATGCCGTATCCCAGCGCATTGACTACCGCAATGACCGCGATGACGAAAACATGCCTGTTATTTTGCTTGACCTTTGCCATCCATAAATTGTATCATGATCGTATGAAAAACCCGAACGTTATTTTGGTGGGCAGCGTCGTATTTATTCTTTTGGCCGTTGCGCTCGTTGCGATTCTGGATAAAACGTCGACCGGCTCGGGAAGCTCGGACGTGCGGGCGCGTGCAGGCTCCAAAACCACGACCGCACTGCAATTAACCGGCACCGTAGCCTCGACAGATGAAACAAAAAGAACGCTGACGGTAAACAGCGTGCAGTTTGCGCAAAAAAATCTTTCGGGTCCGGCGAAAGATCTTGGTACGTTTACCGTGACGGCGCCCTCGGGGTTTAACTTCGCATCTGTTCAGCCGGGAACGCAGGTAATCATAAGCATCGATTCTGCCACGTTTCAGGTAACAAACCGCACCGTGACTGCCCTTGCAATCGTCGCTAAATAATCTTTCTGACGACCGGCCCGCCGGGGGTATCCAAAACCGTAAACCCTTTCGTTTCTATTTCTTTTCGTGCCGCGTCCGCGGCCGGGAAGTTTTTCTCCCCGCGCAGCGCTTCGCGTCTGGCAACGAGCGCAGTAACGTCCGGCGGAACTACAATGCTTTGCGGCAAACGTGCAAGTTGTAATCCCAGCACCGTGTCGAAATCCGTAAGAAGATCATATTTATCCCTGTCCGGCATGTCGCTTTTGCGCACGTCCCATGCAACGGCGAGCGCAACCGGGGTATTCATGTCATCGGCGAGCGCTTCGTTAAACCGGTTTCGGAAATCATCTGTCTTTCCGTGCTTTTCTCCGCGCGGAGCATGCCCGGATTCCCCGATGCGAAGATCACGCAGTGCGTTCTGCGCACTCGCTATGGCTTCCCACGTAAAATTGATCGGCTTTCGGTAATGCGCGGACAAATATACATAGCGAAGCGCGAGCGGATCGAATCCTTTTGCAATAACGTCCTCTATCGTGTAATAGTTACCGAGACTTTTGCTCATTTTTTTCCCGTCGACGGTCAGGAATGCGTAGTGCACCCAGTAGTTGACGAACGTGCCGCCGGTTGCCGCCTCCGACTGCGCAATTTCGTTGGGATGGTGCACCGGAATGTGATCGATGCCGCCGGTATGGATGTCAAAGTGTTCACCCAGATATTTCATGCTCATGGCCGAACATTCGATGTGCCAGCCGGGAAATCCGTCACCCCACGGGCTGTCCCAGTGCATCGTATGGCCGGCAAAACGCCCGACGCGCTTAAACCACAATGCGAAATCCGCGGGATGTTTTTTGTGCTCCCCGGTTTTTACGTCTTCACGCGCCGCGGCCTTTTTTTCCGAAAGCTGCTGGTTGCCGAACAGCGATCCGTATGCGGGGAATTTCGATACGTCAAAATACACCGCTTCCGGCGTATCGTACGCAATACCTTTCTCCATGAGTCTGGCAACAAGCGCAATCTGTTCCGGAATGTGATCGGTCGCGCGGCAAATGACCGTAGGGCGCAAAATATTGAGCGTGTCCATCGAATCGTAAAAGTGTTTCGTAAAAAATTCCGCAACTTCCCACACGGTTTTCCCCTGTTTTTTTGCGCCTTTCTCCAGTTTGTCGTCGCCTTCATCGGCGTCGGACACCAGATGGCCTACGTCCGTCACGTTCTGCACGTGCGTTACGTTGTATCCGAAACGGACAAGCGTCCGCCGGAGTATGTCGTCGCCGACGTATTTTCTTCCGTGGCCGATGTGCGCAAAATCGTACACCGTCATGCCGCAGGTGTACATCCCGACTGCGGGCGGCTGAATCGGCCGGAATTCCTCGATACGCCGCGTGAATGAATTATAAAGTTTCATATTAATCCTGCCGTACGTTTTTACTCATCTCGCTGCTGGTTTTCTGTTTAACTCCATATAGGTTACCACGTTTCGCCTTCGTTTTGGGTTCAGCAAGCGGCGCCAATTTTTGGGCCGCTTTTGCGTTCTTTTCCTCTTCCTGCTGTTTTTCCTTTGCCAAACGCTCCTGTACCGTTGGTTCTTTCGGTTTTGGCTTTTTTCCCGCGAGCTCCTCAAGCCACTGGCGGGGGGGAATTTTCTTCGGCTCGCCGGAGTTCCCGTCTTGCGGGACGGAGGCGGCTTGCGGATTTTTCTGCTGCTGCGTACCCAGACTTTCGAGCGCTTTCCCCAGAATATCCCCGGGCAATTTTGCCGTCTGCTTCACGATATCTTTTCCGATATCCTCAAATGATCCGATTATTTGTTTCATGCAAATCCCAGCTGCGCTTTGGCGTCTTGGCTCATCCTGTCCGGAACCCACGGCGGTTCAAACGTGAGAAGCACGTCTACCGCAGTCACGCCCGGCAATTTCCCCACCGCCTGCCGGATGGGGCCGGCGATATGCTCAAACAGCGGGCAACCGATCGTCGTTAAGGTCATTAAAATTTCAACCTTTCCTTTTGTCATGGAAATATCATAAATCAGCCCCAGATCCACTATCGACACGCCGATCTCCGGATCGGGAATGGTTCGTAACGCCGCTTCAATCTGGTCTTTCGTAACCATACGTCAGTATTGCCTTCTTCCGTCCAGCGCGCGCGAAAGCGTAACCTCATCGGCGTACTCGATGTCCGCGCCTACCGGCAGCCCGTGTGCAAGACGCGTAACCCGTATCGTTTGGGGAATTTGCTTGTGGATGTACATGGCAGTCGCCTCTCCTTCCATATTGGGGTTCGTCGCAAGAATAAGTTCTTTGATGCCCGTGAGTCTTTTTACCAAATCCGCAATGTACAATTCATCCGGCCCGATGTTATTTAACGGATCTATCGCTCCGTGCAGCACGTGGTAGACGCCGCGATAGTGGCCCGTCCGTTCGATCGAAAGTACGTCGGTGGGCTGTTCCACGACGCAGATGGTTTCGGCGTCTCGGCCGGGATTTTTGCAGATGTCACACGGATCGGACTCGGCAATGTTTTTGCAGACCGAGCAAAGGACCGTATTCGATTTTAGCCCGCTGAGATTTTCGGAAAACTTATCCAGCTCCTCCTGGGGCACGTGCAGCAGATAGAATGCGAGCCGCGTTGCCGTTTTGGGACCGATACCCGGAAGCCGCTCAAACGATTCGATAAGCTTGGAAATTGCCCTGGGTAAAATGGCCATGAGGTTATTTTACTTCACTGCGGCCAAAACCGCATCAGCAAGAAGTGAAGAAACCGACACGACGGATAATTTTGCAAACAATTTCTCATTCGGAATGGCAATCGTGTCCGTCACAATGACCCTGGTGATGGGACTTTCGGCAAGAACGCTGCTTGCATTCCCCGCCAGCACCGCGTGCGTCGCAAGAAACAGAATGCTGGCAGCCCCGTGTGCCGCAAGATATCTGCTCGTTTCAACCGCAGTTGCGCCCGTATTGATGATATCGTCAAAAATCACGACGTTCCGGCCTGCAACGCCGCCGGACATGCCGGTTACCGATACCCTGCCGGTTTCCGTATCGCGTTTTTTATCAAGATAAACGATGGGAAGCCCTGCGGCTCCTGCAAAACGTTCCGAGCGCGATTTTCCCCCGCTGTCGGGCGAAACCACAACGACGTTTTCGGCGTGCGCCGGCAGCGTTTTTGCAAGAAGCGCTTCCGTCTTTACTTCGGATACGGGAATCCGGAAAAACGGCAGCACGTTTTCAGAATGAAGTTCGATAGTTATGACGCGGTCAAAACCCGCAACTTCGATAAATTTTGCAACAAGCGCAGCGGATACCGCCTCGCCTCTGCGAAACGCTTTGTCCTGCTTGCTGTAGCCCATCCATGGAATAACGGCAATCGTGCGCCTCGCGCCCAAACTTTTCAGCGCAGTCGAAAGAAGACACAGTTCTACCAGACGCTGATCCGCAACTTCCGAGAGCGACTGAACAACGAATACGTCGCGGCCGGCAACGCCGTCTTTAACGAATACCCTGCATTCGTTGTCAATAAAACGGGTTATTTCGGCATCGCCGAGTTTGACGTTCAGGATATGCGCTAGTTTTGACGCCAACGGTATATTTGACGTTCCTGAAAAAAGGAGTGCGTTTTTCACTTCGTTTGTTTTAGCAAAATTCCCTTTGCGACATCAATAAGCGGGGCCACATCGCGGCGAAATACGACGTGTGTTCCATGACGACCGTCTGATTCCAATATGGATAAAAACGCTGCCTTTTGCTCCTCACTCAAACGACGGTTCAGGCGTTGAAATATGTCTGTAAGACCGCTTCTTCCTCCCCGAAATGCCGTGATATAACACAGTTCAACAATCTGTGCTGAAGTCTTGGGACTAACGGTCTCTGCTGTAATAAGGGAAAACAGGTTGTCAGCAATCGCCGATCTGCGGGTTGTTTGAATTTCTCCAATTACGGATTGGGCGCTTCGTTGAATTTCGCTGATGATCGACATGTAACGTTATGATGCCGGTTTTATGACAAACATTTCTTCGACTTTCGGTTTTCCGAATGCTTCCCACGCAGACCCGCCGCGCACCCAAATTTCCATAAAACGGTCGTTCCCGCCCGTCGAACCCGGCGCCCACGAGATGTCTCCGTCCTTTACTTTGTACGTCTCATCGGATACGATGCCCTGTTTCGTCACGTCTCCGACGGTGATCGATACTTTGGTCCCGACGCCGAACGTGCAGCTGGAATGGCGGCACGTCGTTTTGAGATTCCCGTATCCGTCGATAAATCCTATGAGATTTGTCGGCGCATCGGGTATAGTCGCCATATCCACCTCATCGCCGATATAACGCATATCGCCGTTTGCGATGGCAACGACGGCGTCCGGGTAATAGTCGCGCGAGCGAAACTGCGACCCGACATTGGGAACGTTCACCAGATGCAGGGATGTAATTTTGTCCTTGATAAACGACAGCGCGAAACCCGAATGAACGGAAATGATCGTTGCGCCGTCTTCAAGACGCGTGTACACGAGCCTGCCGCCGTCGGTGGCGTCATGGGCATTGGGCATCACTTTCCGCGGCGCGGTGTTTGAAAATACGATTAATCCCGGAAATGCGTTCACCGTTGCAAACTGTGCAATCCAGATGCCGGTAGCAACCGTTGAAAAAGCCGGTACGCTCATCGCGTGCACGCGGATGTGACGGTCCAGAAACGTGAGTTTCTGTATAACCTCCCCGAATGCAGGGTCGCCAACCCCGTAATCGGCAATAAGCTGAATAATGACGGGATCCGCCATACGCTTAGGAAACTCTTACTGCTGAAAGCATATCCACTTCTCTGGTTGCTTCTGCCAGGTCAATACCGCTCTTCAGAAATGGGACACCATTTTTATCTCGATCCATTGTAGCGCCTGCTTTTTCCATCATCTTTATGAACTTTTGATGAAACTCTTCTACATGACCGGGTAAAATTACTTCATCGCGGTTTTCTGGATTGATGCGCGTCATGTTCCCTCCTCCCAACTTCCTAAATACTTTTTCTGTTCTTTAGTAAGTATATCAAATTTTATTCCCATTGCAACGAGTTTTAGCCGCGCAATTTCGCGATCCATGTCCTGCGAAATCGTATAAATCTTGACCGGCAGGCGCGTTTTCTGTTTTGCGAAAAATTCCGCTGCGAGTGCTTGGTTGGCGAAACTCATATCCATGACTTCAGCAGGATGGCCCTCGGCTGCAGTAAGATTTATTAATCTCCCCTCACCTAAAACAAAACGTTTTGAACCGTTCTTCAGCGTATATTCATCAACATAATCACGGATTTTTCGTTTTTTAACTGCAACCTTAGCCAGTGCATCGACGGCAATTTCCACGTTAAAATGACCGGAATTTGCGACGACCGCGCCGTCTTTCATTTTGAGAATGTGCGTAAGGGTAACCACGTTTTTATCGCCCGTAACGGTCACAAAAATATCGCCGATCCGGGCTGCATCTGCAATTCGCATAACTATAAAACCATCCATCACCGCCTCGAGCGCTTTCACCGGATCAACCTCCGTTATCACAACGTGTGCGCCCATACCCCGCGCGCGTGACGCAAGCCCCCTCCCGCACCACCCGTAACCTGCCACGACAAACGTTTTGCCCGCCAAAAGCATGTTCGTGGCACGCATGATGCCATCAAGGGTAGATTGGCCGGTACCATATCGGTTGTCAAACATGTGTTTGGTATCGCTGTCGTTCACCGCGAACACCGGAATTTTAAGTGCGCCGTCTTTGGCCATGGCTTTGAGGCGGATAACGCCTGTTGTCGTTTCCTCATTCGAGCCTAAAACTTCGCGCAGTTGATTTTTCCGTTTTGTGTGTATAAGAGAAACGAGATCTGCGCCGTCGTCCATCGTGATATTCGGGTGCGTATCCAAAACGGCGTTCAGATGCTTATAGTAAGTCTTCGTATCCTCGCCTTTCTTGGCGAAAACCGGAATGCCGAAATCCGCGACGAGACTTGCGGCAATATCATCCTGCGTCGACAAGGGATTGGACGCACACAGTGCCAATTTCGCACCGCCGGCTTTTACGGCAATCATAAGGTTTGCGGTTTCCGCGGTCACATGAAGACATGCGCCGACGTTCATCCCTTTGAACGGTTTTTCTTTTGCAAAACGCTTTTCAATAAGTTTCAAAACCGGCATCGATGCTCCCGCCCACTCAATGCGCAGCTTTCCTTTCGGGGCGAGAGAGGTATCCCGAATGTCAGATTTTGATTTCTGTTCCATAATTTTCATAATATCTTCTCATAAATTCTTTTTTTGTAAAGTGATGGGTCTGCGTGCCGTATTTTTCGACGGTATACGCCGCCGCAACCGATCCCATCTGCCCCGAGATCTTCAAGGATAATCCTCGTAGATAACCGGCCAAAAAGCCTGCGCGGTACGCATCTCCCGCGCCGGTCGGGTCGCTCACACGTTCGGGCTTTGCGGGCTCTACGTGCATGCTTCCCTTCTTTGTTTCGATGATGGATCCCTTTGCGCCCAACGTTGTTATGACAACGGGAGCATTGAGTTTCATGCGCTTTTTCATAAGCGCAATTTCGTAATCGTTGCCGATGAGAATTTCTGCTCCGGCAATACCTTTTTGCAGCTCAGAATCTGAAAAGTTGGCGATTTGAAACGCCGGATCGTAGAGATAGCGCTTCCCCTGGCAATGGTTCACGTACAAAGCCATTGCTTTTGGATCTGTCGGCCCGATGATCACAAAATCCGCATCTATCGGAATCGGTAACCGATCGTTATGGCGAGACGCTCCAACATAAAACGCGCCGATCTGATTATCATCGACGTCGGTAATAACATGATACGAACTTACCGGTTCATCCGCATATACTTTTATGTATTTTGTCGAAATTTTGTTTTTTGTCAAAAATTTTTTATATTCGTGCCAATCGTTACCCGCAGCAGTGACAATTATCGGGTCTATACCAAGCAGTTTTAACGTAAATGCCTGATTAACCGCAGTACCGCCAAACTGTTTTGTGAGCTTATCCGCAAGAAACCCAAGGGAAATAACGTGGAGCTTGTCGGGCATGATGCGGTCACGGAATCTGCCGCCAAAATCCATGATGTAGTCGTAACTTAGCGATCCCGTAACAACGAGCTTCATTGTCCCATGCTCTTTGACAACTCAGTGAGTTTCATCGCTGCTGCCTGCTGCGCTTTTTTTATTGCATCGTTCACGACGCGCTTCAGGGTCTCATTGGGAATGCCGTCCACCTCAAACACCTTGACGATCTGATTGCCGTTGATGAGGATTCTTACGTTTCCCTCTTTTATTTCGAATTCCTCTTTCTCTAGCGCTGCCTGAATGACCGCGGCCTGTTTGCGCATCTGAGCAAGATCCCCGACTCCCTTTGCAAAATCGCCGGCTGCTTTTATCGGATTGAACATATTATCTCCTTCCTAAAACGACCTCAATTTTTACGGTTTCGCCGAACAGTTTTTTAAGTACCCCCGAAAGAATTTCCCGTGTTTTTGCTTCCGACAGTTTATCCTTATGGAACTGGTAAAACGCCTCAACCGTAACTATACCATGAGCAACGTCCTTTGGTCTAGCACTGCGCAGTACGCCGGCGATCGAATTGTTGTAGGGTTTGATCGCCGCGATGAAATCCGGCCAGTGCTCGGTGAGTTTTTCGAGCGTGAGCATGCCGAACGCTTTGTCGGAAGGCAGGGATGGCTTTTCCGGTACGGCTGATCCGCAGTACTCCACGACCGCAAGTTCGAGCGGCAGCTCGGGAATCGGCGAAATTTTCATCATGCCGTACGCCTCAACGAATAACCGGATGAGTTCTTTTGTTTTTTCCTCCCGCGTGGCTATGAGTTCCTGATGCAACCGCAACAGACACTGCTGGATAAACGATTTCATGTCGGTTCCTTCGCGCGCAAGGGCGGAAATGAAGTCTAACGAAGCCTGCGCGTCCTTCTCCCGCACCTTCGCCAAAAAATCGGCAACTGCCGATTCATCGCTCGCGGAAAGGATGCGCCGAACCAGATCGGCGGTGATGGTCCTGCCTGCCAAACTTGCCTGCTCCAGCAGTTTTACTGCGTCGCGGAATGCGCCGTCAACCCGATGCGTAATTTCCGCCAGCGCCCCCTCGGCTACGTCGAGTTTTTCCTGTTTGATAATCCTTGCAAGCGCATTGGAAAGTTCGTCGTCCGTTGCTTTATGGAACGGAACGCCAATGCAGCGGGACGTAATCGTCGCGGGCACTTTTTCTTTATCGGTCGTCGCAAGCACAAAAACCACATGCGCCGGCGGTTCTTCGAGCGTTTTCAGAAGCGCATTAAACGCTTCGGTCGTGAGCATGTGCACCTCGTCGATGATGTACACTTTATACGCGGCCGATGCCGGCGCAAGATTTACCGCATCGCGGAGCTGCCGGATTTCCTCGATCCCGCGGTTTGACGCCGCGTCCATTTCCAATACGTCCATGTTCCGTCCGTGGGCAATCGAATCGCACTGCTGGCACGCGCCGCAGGGACCGTGTTTCGTCGGCTTTGTGCAGTTAAAAATTTTCGCGACGATGCGCGCGGCAGTCGTTTTGCCCGCACCGCGCGGGCCGGTAAACAGATATGCGTGCGGAAGATCTTTCCGGTCTTTTGCCGCCAACGACAGCAGCTGTTCGCGGACCGCGACGTTATCGATTTCGTCAATAACCTGCGGCCGGTAGATGCGGTAAAAAGACATAGTATTTATTCGGGGTGATGCTTACCGAGAAGATGGTCCAGTCCGTGCAGTACCAGAAAAACAATCTGGTCATCAACGAGTTTGTTTTCTTCCCGGGCTTCGCCCACTGCCTGCGGATACGATACCACAATGTCGCCCAGACGCAAGACGTCATCCGGCGGTTCGATGAATGCTCCCGCCGCCTGCCTGCCGGCAGGCAGGTCTTCCTGTCCGAACGAAAGGACATCCGTCGTGGCGTCGCGGTTCCGGTATTTTTTGTTGAGTTCCCGCATGCGCCTGTCTCCCACAACCGCAATGCTCACTTCCGTCGTGCGGTGCACCTCGCTCGCCAGGGCATTCTCCACCGCCTGTTTAATTTTTTTCCGGTCAACGGGAAAATGGGACTCGGTTTGCAGAAGCACGCGGATCATAGAAGTTGTTTAAGCAGTGCAGCGACCCGTCCTCCGTCGGCAGCTCCATTGACTGCGGCCATCGCGGTTTTCATAAGGAGTCCGAAATTCTTCTCGCCCGATCCCGCGACCGGTTCGAGAATTTTTTTGAGTTCATCGTCGGAAAGCTCTTTCGGCGCGAATTCCTGCAAAACCGCACGCTGTTTTTTTTCTTTGTCCGCAAGCAGCGTCCTGCCGGCGCCGGTAAACGCTTCGATGGATTCGTTATGTGTTTTTATCTGTTTTTTGACGACGCTTGTTATGTCGGCATCGGTAAGCTTTTTCTCCCAATCGGCACCATACGTTGCCGCCGCTGCGTTTGCCACAGCCGCGAGCAAAAATCGGATCGTTTCGACCCGATCGGCGTTTCCTGCCTTAAGCGACGTTTCCAGATCCCGTTGCAGTTTATCGCGCAGCATGACGAAGCCTCCGTTTGAGTTCCCGTTTTTTCTCCTTACGGACTTCCGCAGGTTTCTGATAAAATTCCCGTTTTTTAAGATCCTGAAGAATCCCCTCGGAAAGAACTTTTCGTGTAAACTTGCGAATCAGAGAATCCGACGTGTCACCCGGTTGGGCTTTGACAAATACCATAACGAACTACCTACACCCCCTTTAGTCCATGTGGACGCGTATTTTTTTTTGTACGTTTTCCAGTGTTTGCACCGGCTTCCGGTTCGGAAGCGATTGTATTATACCACCTCCGTCGCCTTCAAAGCGAGGGATAATATGGACGTGCGCGTGGTGGACCCCGGCCGGTTCACCGTGATTGATGCCGATGGAAAGAACCGGGGTATCGAATGCCTTCTCAACGGCGCGGGCTGCTTTTTGTACGGTCAAAAATAATGCGGCTACCTCGTCTTTCGTGTATCCGCTTATTTTTTCCTCATGGCGTTTGTGCACGACCAGCGTCGCGCCGTCGGTTCTGGGAAACACATCCAGAAACGCGCGGGTATCGGCGTCCTCATAGACGGTAAACGAAGGAATTTTATTCTCGATCACTTTGCAAAATATGCAGTCTGCCATACTACGTCTTTATTTTATACGTTTTATTACGTCGATGATTTCCGCCAGCGGGCGCTTTGACGGCTTCATGTCCGGATTTTTCGCGCTGCCGTTTAACACCATGTGATGGCTCGCGTGCAAAAACCACGTCGCATCCGGTTCGTCCGCTTTCAGTTTGGCATATAACGGTTCCAGGTCGATGGCGTCATCGGGAAACGCCTTAATGCGTAAATAGGATTTTTTGGGGTCCTTGCGCACCACGAGTTTGTAGCCCATTTTTTGCGCAAGGTGCACGACCTCGTCGTTGGTCGTCTCAACCGCAATTCCCTTCCCCCACACGGTCGAAAATTCCGCTGCTTTCTCTTTCAGTTCTTTTTCCGCCCACACTTTGTTCTGCAGCATCTTATAAATGCCGTCCAGCGCGTGCATTCCCAGCTCAACGACCTTTCGGGGATCGTCGGGGTACAGAAGCCGCCACCCGTCAATTTCCGCAACCAGCCCGAAATCCCAAAAATCCGCGGTCGGATTCGGGAAAAAAACCTCGCGGAAATGGTCAACGTCGTTGACAACCTGCACGAGACGCGCGAGCGCGTCGTCGGCGCCCCGCGACTTTTTTGCCTGTTCGTACACAAGCGTCGACGCGCAGATATCCTCGTTCGTCTGATGGTGGTCAAACGCGCCGAAACCCGTGTCGACGTGGAGGATTTCCGGGTTGTCGTCGGCCGGGCGTTTTTCAAGCGTGGTTCCGGCCGGGACGAACGCAACGTTCGCCTCTTCCCACCCGGCCCAGAACGTCCGTACGATCCATACGCTGGTAATGGCGTCCAAATCCGGACCGAGGTGTGTAACGATTGTTTTCATGCGTAAAATGTTAATCCGGATACATGGCTGAAATGTTTTCGGTTGCGCGTTAACAGGGATAAATTGCCAACGGTGCATGCCGCAGCAATCATGGCGTCCCCAAGGAATGCGACTGATCCGCGGCGCAGATACTTTCCCGCGGTAAGGCCTATTTCTGACGTGAGGTCGCGGACGGAAAAAAGCCCGAGGAATTCTTTCGCCCTGCGCTCCCGGTCCGGCGTTTTTATTGACGAGTCGTTCATAAATTCCGCAATGTTTACCGGCGTAACGGCAAGTTCAAGTTCTCCCGCCGCCTGGCGGGAAAGAAGTGATGCCAGTGTCCGGTCACTTCCTTTCGTAAAATCTATGAGCACGTCCGTATCAACAAGTACGCGTTTCATATGTCGCCGCGGCGGATTTTCATTGCATTTTTTTCCCGTTTAGACCTGCGGACGCGCCGAAGGTATGCGCCCCCGCTTTCCCCTTTTCCCAGGAAACCAAAATAATCGTCAAATGAAATTATCTTTTTGTTAAACGGCACGACCACCGCCATGGGTTTACCGAAACGCCCCACGATGATCGGGCGCTCCGTGTCGGCAACGGAGGATAAATAATCGGCAAGTTTATTACGGAAATCGAACACGGAAATCATGCGCATATACCGCGAGTATATCACACGGATACATTTTGTCAAGTTGTACAACTGTACATTAGTACGCCTGGGCGAAAAGCCAGCGGCTGTGCGCCGGATTTCCGCAGCGGACGCACTTCCCTTTCTCCTCCCGTACGTCGAGAGGAAGACAGCGGGTCGTTGCTTTTGTTTCTTCTTTTATTGCTTTTTCGCATGCGGCATCTTCACACCAGAACGCCCGTATAAATCCGCGTGACGAATCCATAATCTTTTTAAACTCGTCATATGAAGAGACGTCGTGCGTATTGTCTTCGGTAAATTTTTTATGTTTTCCGAACAAATTTTCCTGAATATCTTTCAGAATCTCCGGGATTTCTTCCGTTTTGCATTTTATTTTTTGCATCATATCCCGCCGGACAACAGTCACGACGCCTTCAGCCGCCTCTTTGTCGCCGATTTCAAGACGAACCGGCACGCCTTTGACTTCCCATTTATTAAACTTGTAGCCGGCGCTTTCGCCCTCACGGTCATCGCATTTCACCCGCACGCCGAGTTTTTTGAGCGCTTCTTTTTGTGCAATCGCGTACTTTACGGTCTCTGGTTTAGATCCCGGAATGGGTATCAAAATAACCTGAACCGGCGCGATGTTCGGAGGTAACACGAGTCCGTGGTCATCGCCGTGCGCCATGATAAGTCCGCCGATTGCGCGCGTGGAAAACCCCCAGCTGTTCTGCCACGGATACAATTTTTCGCCCTTTGCGTCAAGAACCGACCAGTCAAATGCCCTGGCAAAATTTTGTCCCAAATCGTGCGACGTACCGGCCTGCAGCGCCTTCCCGTCGGGCATGAGCATTTCGTACGTGAGCGTCTGCACTGCCCCGGCAAATTTTTCCGATTCGCTTTTGACGCCGGCAATTCCGTACAGCGCCATAAGCTGCTGGTACGTATCCGTATACATATCCATCGCCCATCGGACGGTGGCCTGGGATTCGTCGTGCGTCGCGTGGGCGCAGTGCCCTTCCTGCCACAAAAACTCGCTCGTGCGCAAAAACAGGTACGTGCGTTTTTCCCAGCGCACCACGTTGTTCCACTGATTCATGAGAACCGGCAAATCGCGGTAACTTTGCGTCCAGCGTTTATACATTTCGTACATGATGGTTTCGCTCGTCGGACGCACGACCAATTTTTCCTTCAGCTCTTCACCGCCGGCTATCGTCACGACCGCCATGTGGGGTGCAAATCCTTCAACGTGTTCCTTTTCGCGGTTCAAAAAATTTTCCGGAATAAACAGGGGGAAATATGCATTTTCCACTTTGTGCGCTTTGATTTTCGGATCCATGTAACGCTGGATCCCCTCCCAAAGGGCATAACCGTACGGCCGGATTACCATGCACCCCTTAACCGGCGCGTAATCGGCAAGCTCTGCCTTGAGGATCACATCGGTGTACCAGTCCGACAAATTCTCGGACTTTTTCTTGAGTTGTTTTTTTTCAAAATGCGTCATGACGTTTTCATTATATGCCATCCGCAGGTGGACGCATAGACCCCGTTTCCTGTATACTTTGACCGGGGTTTAGTCGGTTCGCGCCGCTAGGCCCCTTTTTTGCAGCTCTTCCCGTAACCCGAAATGCATCAACGCCCTCGTAAATGCAAGCGCGAGCGTTTCGTCAACGGCATCAATAAACGTAACGTCTTTGCCAAGACAAAACGCAAGACCATCTCTTGCCACCTGCAACGCCGCTGCCCGCTGTTTGTCGGTTATACATTGTTCTTGCATACTCATATGCATCACCCCCTTCCATAAAAACGTTTTCACCTGCGGATGGACAATCCGTACGATTTTTTCCACAAAAAAATCGCCCCTCAAGGGCGACAATTTGCCGCGGTACCACCTTGTTTTATTACTCTGTCATGCTCCGCTTGCGCGACACATGTGCTCTCTTTTTACGCTTTCGCCTGCGTTTCCGCTTTTCATTATAAACGCAATGATTTTCCGCGGAACTGCGATTCGTTTGACCGGATATCAAACGTGGTACGCATGTATGAAAACGATTCTATTATAACCATTCTGCGCCGAATGTCAATGCAGCTACGGTTTTCCCATGCCGCCCCGTCTTTCGTTGCCGCCGGAATTACCGCGGTCACCCTGCCCGTTTTCTCCGTCTTTCTGTTTTTCATCTTTTCGCGACCCCTCGCCGTTACCCTTTGTTTCCTCCATGGATGTCGTCGTAAGGTCGCTGATTGTTTTGTCGATACCGCCGATTGTATCGTCTATCGAACCGCCGGGGTCCTGCGTCGTGGCAGTTGAAGTCGGTGTTGGCGTTGGTGTAGGCTGCTCTGTCGGACGGCTGGTCGGCACAGGGCGCGTCGGCTCGGGCGCGAGAACCTCCTTCTGCTGCTGCAGTTCGACTTTAACTTCCCGCAGCGTCGCTACGTATTTTTGTGCCAGCTGCTTTTTTACGACCGGATCTTTCGTCGATAAAATCGCGTCTTTCGTTACGCCGATCTGGCTGTCAAGGTAGGATAATCCCTGTACGGACGTCCGGTCCGCCAAAAGCCGTTTCGCCTCGGAAAACCGTCGCTCGGTATACGCAATCTGGAGATCACCTTTGGCCTGCGCGGTCGGGACAATAAGCACAAGCGCCTGTTCCATAAAAAGCTTCACACGGAAAAGCTGGCTGCCGGGAAGACTATTCCACGATGCAACGGCGAGCGAACTGGGCAGAAGCAGGATAAAAAGAACGCTCCACAAAACCGAATTGAGAAATTTATTCATTATCCGCCAGACGTTAACCGCAGTATATCATTTATCGAAATGAGAAGCACGAGAATCAAAAGGACGATCATACCGATCTGATGGG
>CAYWVJ010000004.1:12137-26339 GCA_964461825.1 uncultured Gammaproteobacteria bacterium | reverse complement strand
AAAAACGAAGGAAATTATTATGAAAATTGAATCCCTCGGGGGAAAACGAAAATGACCAATCTTGACGACATTGCGGCGATGAGGGCACTGGATACGGTCAACGTCTTGGGATCCGTCGAGCAACTGGCGGGTCAGAGTAAACAGGCATGGGAAGAAGTTGCATCTATTCCGTTTCCGAATTCCTACAGCGGCATAACGAACATCGTTTTCTCCGGCATGGGCGGCTCGGCGTTGGGTGCATACGTTGTCAAATCACTTCTCAGTACCTCACTTCCGGTGCCGTATGAAATCGTAAACGACTACGTGCTTCCCGCGTATGTTTCGTCGTCAACGCTTGTTCTCCTTGGTAGTTATTCCGGCACAACGGAGGAAACCGTGACAAGCGCGAAACGCGCGCTGGAAAAAAAGGCTCTCGCTACGGGTCTTACAACAGGGGGAGAATTGGCCGAAATTTTGCGCAACGCCGGCGTTCCCTCATACATTTTTACGCCGAAACACAACCCGTCAGGGCAACCGCGCCTCGGAACGGGCTATTCGGTATTCGGCATACTGGCAATTTTCCAAAAACTCGGATTAGTAACTGTCGAAACGCAGGACGTATCGGAGGTATTTTCCATTCTTGAAAAAGGAAACAGCACGTACGGAGTAGCAACGCCGACCGGCAATAATAGGGCCAAACAGCTTGCCGCATCATGGGTAAACAAAATTCCGGTCATTGTTACGGGTGAATTTCTGGTGCACGTCGGGCGCGTCATACGGAACCAGTTGCATGAATCGGCTAAATCGTTTGCGGCCTATCACGAAATTCCGGAACTCAATCACCATCTTATGGAAGGTCTGACAAATCCCACAACAAACAAGCAGACGCTGCGGTTTCTTTTTGTGGATTCACCGTTGTACTGCGATAAAATCAAAAAAAGATTTGCGATCACAAAGGATGTGGTAACAAAGCAGGGAATCGCGGTTGACACATTTGTGCCGTCCGCACGGTCCCGCCTCGCGCAGGTGATGGAATGCATTCAGTTCGGTGCATACGCAAATTACTATATGGCGATGCTGTACGGTCTTGACCCAAGCAAAATTCCCTGGGTTGATTACTTCAAATCCGAGCTTGCGAAATGACGCCTACAAGGATTATCCTTGAAGTGCATGCCTGCCAAAAACGTTCTTAAACAGTACGCGCAGGACGGATATTATCACGTATATAACCGCGGCGTAGATAAAAATTCCATTTTTCGGGACGAGAAAGATTATAAAACGTTTTTGTCATATCTGAAAATATACCTCACGCAGGAAGCCCCGCCGTCCGTACCGCCGACCCGCAAACTAAAAAACTACTTTGAGGAAATTCAGCTTTTGTGTTATTGTCTTATGCCGAATCATTTTCATTTGCTTATCAGACAGCATTCGTCGCGCGCCATGGATCATTTTTTGCGTTCGCTTCTGACAAAATACGCACGATACTTTAACACCCGATACAAAAGAACCGGGCATTTATTTCAGGGAACGTATAAGGCAGTGCGGATAGAGGATGAATACCAGTTTATTTATCTGACAAAATATATACACCAGAATCCGTTATCTCTATATCCCTACAAGGATAATCCTCGTAGGTTGCAGGAGTACCCGTACTTTTCCTATCGGAATTATCTTAAGGATTTTACGCAGGATTGGGTCAGGCCATATGAAATTCTCTCATATTTTTCCGGCAAATTCAGACAGATGTCTTACGAATCATTTGTTGAAAAACGTTTTGCCGAAGATATAGACCCGATAATAAACCAGGTTATTGATCTTGAGTAATTTGACTATAAGTCTACAAGGATTATCCTCGTAGGTTTACTGCAAACCCGAGCTTGCGAAATCGTAAACTTTTCCCCATACTGGTTATATGACCAAAAAATTTGTCGTGTGGTTCAGGGACGTTGATAAGGAAGACGTTGCATCTGTCGGCGGCAAGGGCGCCAACCTGGGCGAGATGACGCAGGCCGGATTTCCGGTGCCCCCGGGGTTTATCGTAACGGTGCACGCGTACAACGAATTCCTGCGCGAAGACAACCTCATGGAAAAAATCCGCGCACTCACGTCCGTCGACGTCAACGACAGCCGGCGTCTGGAGGATGCGTCGAAAAAAATTCAGCACCTTATGACGCATGCTAAATTTCCCCGAGACATTGCCCTGGAAATCGTGCGCGCGTACCTGCGGCTCGGCGGTCGGGTGGCCGTGCGCTCGAGCGCGACAGCCGAGGATCTGCCCGGTGCATCATTTGCCGGCCAGCAGGAGACGTTTTTAAACGTCGAAGGCGAGGCGAACGTCATCGAAAAAGTGAAGGAGGCGTGGGCGTCGCTTTTTACGGCGCGTGCGATTTTCTACCGCGCGACCAACCACTTCGACACGTTTAAGGTCGGCATCGCCGTGCCGGTGCAGAAGATGGTCGAATCCGAGGCGTCGGGCGTCATGTTTTCCCTGGATCCGGTAACCAATGACAAGACAAAAATCGTGATCGAGGCGGTGTTCGGCCTTGGTGAAATGATCGTGCAGGGCGCGGTAACGCCGGATCATTATGAAGTGAATAAAAAATCCGGTGAGATTACGAAAAAAGACGTGCACGTGCAGGAAAAGATGATGCGCAAATACGGCGCGGCAAACAGCATCGTTGCGCTCGATAAAAAAACCGGCGGCCGTCAGAAAATCAGCGACGAACACATACGGACGCTTGCGTCACTCGCAAAAAAACTCGAGGCGCATTATTACTTTCCCCAGGACGCGGAGTGGGCAGTAGAAAACAACACGGTGTTCATCGTGCAGACCCGTCCGGTAACGACGGTAGGAAAAGAGGGATCGTCGATCGTCGATCGTAGCATGAGCAAAAAAGAAGTTTTGGTGAAAGGCGATCCGGCAAGTCCGGGCATGAAAAGCGGCCCGGTGAAAATTCTCGGCGGTGCGAAGGAAGTGGGCAAAATTCTTCCGGGGGACGTACTTGTCGCAGAAGCCACGAATCCCGACTACGTGCCCGCCATGCGCAAAGCCGTTGCGATCGTAACCGAACGCGGCGGCCGCACGAGCCACGCAGCGATTGTGTCGCGCGAACTGGGCATTCCGGCGGTTGTCGGCGCCAAGGATGCCAGGAAAGCGCTCAAGGACGGTCTTGTCATTACGGTGAACGGTTCCACCGGCGAAGTATACCGCGGAGCGATAAATACTGGCAATAAACAAACACTCCAGTACGCTAATAAAAATCAAAAGCTGAAAACTGCGACGAAGGTGTACGTTAATTTGGCAGAGCCCAGCCGCGCAGCAGCAGTTGCGGCAATGCATGCGGACGGCGTTGGGCTCCTTCGCGCCGAATTTATGATCGCGGACATCGGCGTGCACCCGAAAAAACTCATCGCCGAGCATAAGGAACGAACGTTTATCGAACGGCTGTCGGTGGAACTTGAGACGTTCTGCCAGGCGTTTTCGCCGCGGCCTGTCGTGTACCGCACGACGGATTTCAAAACGAACGAATACAGGAACTTAAAAGGCGGCGAGGCGTTTGAACCAGAAGAACCCAACCCGATGCTCGGGTTCCGCGGTGCGGCGCGGTATACCGCGGACAGCCGCGTGTTTGCCATGGAACTTGAAGCGGTAAAAACCGTCCGCAATAAAATGGGGTACAAAAATCTGTGGCTCATGATTCCGTTCGTGCGAACTCCCCGGGAGCTTACCGAGGTCAAAAAACTCATCGCGGCGGCAGGGCT
This sequence comes from uncultured Gammaproteobacteria bacterium, assembly GCA_964461825.1. GTDB lineage: Bacteria > Patescibacteriota > Microgenomatia > UBA10105 > UBA927 > XYB1-FULL-47-11. The sequence goes on along the minus strand of CAYWVJ010000004.1, from coordinate 22,598 downwards.
TTCGCGTTCGTCGTCGTTTAAGTTGTGGCTTATGTGTGAAATACCCACAAACGTCATCCGCATCGACGATTTTCTGGATGCAGGCATTGACGGCGTCTCGATCGGGAGCAATGATCTCACCATGCTCATGCTGGGCACCGACCGAGACAACAGCGAGGTTGCGCACGATTTTTCGGAACTGGATCCCACGCTCCTGTGGTCATTCGAGCGCGTGATCCGTGCCTGCGCAAAGCGCGGCGTGACGACCTCGATGTGCGGTCAGGCGCCGTCGGATTATCCGGAACTTGTGGAGAAACTCGTTTCGTGGGGCATAACGAGCGTGTCTGTGAACCCGGACGCGCTGGATCACGTTCGCGAGACGGTTTCTGCGGCGGAGAAAAAACTTGTCACAAAAAATCGCTGATGGATTCCAAAATCTATTCCATTACCGCCCGTGAAATCCTCGATTCCCGGGGAAACCCCACCGTCGAGGCGACGGTAATTCTCTCAAGCGGCTACCGCGGCACGGCGTCGGCTCCGGCAGGCGCGTCCATCGGCACGTATGAAGCGGTGGAACTGCGCGACGGCGACGCGAAACGCTATAACGGCATGGGCGTGCTGCGCGCGGTAGCCAACGTCAACGGGGAAATCGCGCAAAAACTCAGTTCGGCAGACCCGAAAAATCAGGGGGCTGTTGATAAAATGCTCGTTGACCTTGACGGGACGCCGAATAAATCACGGCTGGGCGCAAATGCAATACTTTCCGTATCCATGGCTGTCGCCGTTGCGTCGGCCATGGAAGAGCGGATGCCGATTTACCGGTATCTCAATGCGCTTTCCGGCCAAATGCCGCTTGCCAAAATCCCGACGCCGCTATTTAACGTCGTCAACGGCGGTAAACACGGCGCCGGAAACCTCGATTTTCAGGAATTCCACGTCATTCCCGCATCGAATAAATCTTTCGCCGAGGCGCTGCAGACCGGCGTCGAGGTCTACGAATCGGTCAAAAAAGTGCTTACGTACCGCAACGCGGTGCACGCCGTCGGCGACGAGGGCGGGTTTGCACCGAATCTGCTTACCAACGCCGAAGCGCTCGACATTTTGTTTGAGGCGGTCAAAAGTACGCAGTACAAATTCGGCTACGACGTATTTTTCGGACTGGATATCGCGGCGTCGTACTTTAAAACCGACCGCGGCTACCAGATTAAGGATAAAAATACGCCGATGACGGCCGAGGATTTTATTTCCTATTTCCAGTCGCTCAACCAGAAGTACAAACTGCTGTTTCTCGAGGACCCGATGCACGAAGACGATTGGGCCGGCTGGACCGCCATTACGAAAACAATCGGCGCCGATTCGCTCATCGTCGGTGATGATCTTCTGGCAACAAACCCTGACCGTCTTGCCCGCGCAGTGAAGGAGCGGGCGTGCTCCGCAATTCTTATGAAACCGAACCAGATCGGGACGCTGTCCGAATTTTTGGCTGTGGCATACAGCGCGCGGCAGGCGGGAATGAAGATCATCGTATCCCACAGGAGCGGAGAAACCAACGATACGTTCATCGCGGATCTGGCGGTAGCACTCCAGTCCGACTACGTAAAATTCGGCGCGCCGGCGCGCGGCGAGCGCGTGGCAAAATACAACAGACTGCTGCAGATTGCGGCCGAACTTCACGCATGATAAAACCGATCGTTCTTATCATTCTGGACGGATGGGGTCTTGCACCGCCCGGTCCGGGAAACGCCATATCGCTTGCAAAACTTTCGGTTATGCCCAAACTCTGGGCAGATTATCCGCACGCAGAGCTTATGGCCTCGGGTGAGGCGGTCGGTTTGCCGCCGGGCGAAGACGGCAATACGGAAACCGGCCACATTAACATCGGAGCCGGGCGCGTTGTCTATCAGGATCTGCCAAGAATTACCATGGCAATAGCGGACGGCTCGTTTTTTTCAAATCCCGCGTTTGACGGAGCGATCGCCTACGCGCGCGAACACCGGTCCAATTTGCACCTTTTGGGCGTGGTAAGCGACGCCGGCGTGCATGCAAGCCGCGAACATCTGTATGCGCTTCTTGCGCTCGTCAAGGAACGCGGCCCCGATATTCCCGTGTACATCCACGTATTTACCGACGGAAGGGACGCGCCGCCGACGTCGGCAAAACGGTTCGTTGCCGAAGTGGAAGGGCGCTGCGCGTCGCTGGGCATCGGCCGCATTGCAACGGTTATGGGCAGGTATTATGCGATGGACCGCGACCGCCGATGGGAACGGACCGAGCGCGCCTACACGGCGCTTACCGAAGTCATCGCGCGTACCGCGCCAAACGCGCCTGCGGCAATCACGGCATCCTACGCCGAAGGGAAAACCGACGAATTTATCGAGCCGACAGTTATTTTGGACCCCGACGGCAAGCCGTATCCGAGAATTGCCAATCACGATGCGGTCATTTTTTACAATTTCCGCATCGACCGGCCGCGGCAGCTGACGCGCGCGTTTGTGCTTCCGGATTTTGAGACCGAGCCGGCGAGCGCATCGTTTGACCCGTACGCGGTCAAGTATTTTCACAAGCACCTCGTTGACAGCGCCGTACGGGCAAATGCATTCCACCGGCGGGTTACGCTGCCCAACATCTACTTCGCAACCATGACGGAATACGAATACAACCTGCCCAGTGTGGTTGCGTTTCCGCCGCAGAAAATCGCTACCACGATGGGATCGGTCTTTGCGTCGCGCAAAGCGCGCCAGCTGCACGTATCAGAAACGGAAAAAGAGCGCTTTATTACGTATTATTTTAACGGACTGCGCGAGGAACGCTTCGAGGGAGAGGACTGCGTCATTGTACCTTCCCCGCAGGTTGCGACCTATGACATGGCGCCCGATATGTCCGCGCTCGCCGTCACCCGCGAGCTTATTGACCGGATTTCCTCAGGAACGTACGCGTTTGCCGCGGTGAATTTTGCCAATCCCGACATGGTTGCGCACACCGGAAACATTCCTGCTGCGGTGCGCGCAGTCGAGACCACGGACGCGTGCGTCGGCAAAATCGCGGAAACGGTTCTTTCGCTCGGCGGCACTTGCGCGGTTACCGCTGATCATGGTAACGTAGAAGAAATGCTCGGAGCAGACGGTTCAATGGACACCGAGCACTCGACGTATCCCGTACCGTTCATTATGGCAGACGCAGCGCTGAGAAACTATCCGCACCAGCTACCGAAAGGAAAACTTGCAGACGTGGCGCCCACAATTTTATCGTTCCGTAAAATACCCGTTCCCGTTGAAATGACGGGGAAAAATTTACTTGCGGATGTACCCGTATGAAGGAGGTTTTATGAAAATAACCATTTCCGTTATCAAAGCCGATACCGGATCAATCGGAGGACACAACAGACCAAGTGACGCAATGCTTGCAAAAGCGAAAGAACGTATCTCTGAGGCAATCAACGGCGGTCTTATCGCCGACGGCCGCGTAACGTTCACCGGCGATGACATCGCGCTTCTTATGACGCACGCAAGAGGAGCGGACAACCCGGACATTCACAAATTCGCATGGGATACGTTCGTCGAAACGACCAAAATCGCTAAATCACAGGGGCTCTACGGCGCCGGCCAGGATTTGCTCAAGGACGCGTTTTCCGGAAACGTCCGCGGCATGGGGCCGGGAAGCGCGGAAATGGAAATTGACGAACGTCCGGCGGAACCGTTTGTCGTATTTGCCGGTGACAAGTGCGGCCCGGGCGTATTTAATCACCCGCTTTTCTCGGCGTTCGCCGATCCGTATCACAATGCGGGCTTACTGCTTGCGCCGGACATGCAGGCGGGATTTACCTTCACGATCATGGACGTCAACCATACGGAAAACGACAAAGTCATCACGCTCAAAGTCCCGCAGGATTATTACGATATCGCGACGCTTCTTCGAGACCCGAACCGTTACATCATCGAATCCGTCGTCGAAAACGCAACCGGGCTAACCGCGGCAGTCGCGTCAACCAGCAGGCTGCATAATATTGCAGGCAAGTACGTGGGCAAAGACGATCCGGTTGCGATCGTTCGGTCGCAGAAAACGTTCCCGTCAACCGGCGAAATTCTTTCGCCGTGGGCGCTTGCACAGTACACGCTGGGCGATAACCGCGGCAGCCACCACGTTGCGGTAATGCCGGTCAAACAGAATTCCATTATTTCCTTCTTCGACGGCCCCACGATCATGTCGGCAGCCGGCTACTGTGTACATGAAGGAAAATTAACTGAAGCCGTGGATTTGTTTGACCAGCCATTCTGGGATGTGATACGCCAAAAAGCCGCTGAAAAAACGCTTGCGATGCGCGACCAGGGATTTTTCAATCCGGCGATGGGGCCGCAGGATGAGATGGAATACACGGGCGTCATGGAAAATCTCAGGCGTCTGGACGCCAAATTCGTCAAACGAAATGACAAACCTGCTGCATAAACGCCCCGCCGCTCCGGCGAATTTGGACGATTACGATCTCGCGCGTAAAAATTTTTCATGGGCATTGGCACGGCGGGAACTCGACTGGTTCGGCGGGAAAATGAACGCCGCATACAACGCGGTAGACCGTCACACGCACACGTGGCGCAAAAACAAAGTCGCCCTCTACTGGGAGGACGAGGCGGGCAACCAGAAAAAATTCACGTTTGAGGAACTTTCGGTTCTGTCCAACAAGGTCGGCAACATGCTCAAGGCGTTCGACGTTTCGCGCGGTGACCGCGTGTTTTTGTTTCTGCCGCGGATCCCGGAGCTGTACTTCTGTTTTTTAGGGATTTTGAAAATCGGCGCCATCGCGGGAACGCTGTTTAGCGCATTCCAGGAGCAGGCGCTCCTCGACCGGCTGGGAAACAGCGAAGCCACGGTCGTCATTACGACGAAGGAGCTCGCACCGCGCATCGCAAAACGCAGGCTCCCGAATTTGAAACACATCCTGCTCGTTGACGATCCGTCATTTACCAAAAGTCTCGAACACGCGTCCGAAGAACTTCGCATAACCCACATGGACCCGGATGACTACGCGTTTATGCTCTACACCTCGGGCACCACCGGCAAACCCAAAGGCGTCATGCACGTGCACCGCGCGATCGTGCAGGAACACATGACCGCCAGATGGGTTTTGGATCTTCGCGACGACGATACGTACTGGTGCACCGCCGATCCGGGATGGGTTACCGGCATTGCGTACGAAATTCTCGGCAGCTGGAGTAACGGCGTTGCGGCGCTCGTATATGCAGGCAGATTCGATCCGGAGCGGTGGTACCGGCTTTTGGAAAAATACAACATCACGGTCTGGTACACCGCCCCGACCGCGATCCGCATGCTTATGGCAGCCGGCACTGACGCGGTAAAACAATTTGATCTGTCTCATCTGCGGCATATGTGCTCGGTGGGCGAACCGTTAAATCCCGAGGCGATCCGCTGGGGGATCACGGCGTTCGGTATGGCGTTTCACGACACGTGGTGGCAGACCGAGACCGGCGCCATCTGCATTGCCAACTATCCGTCAATGGACATAAAAATCGGTTCGATGGGCAAGCCTATCCCTGGGCTTACTGCAGCAATCGTTGACGACGGCGGCAATCCGGTGAAGCCCAATGCCGAGGGAAACATCGCTATCAAGCCGAAGTGGCCGTCCATGATGAAAACAATCTGGCGAAGACCGAACAAATACAAAAGTTATTTTGTGAACGGCTGGTACATTTCCGGCGACCGCGGCATGATGGACGACGACGGGTATTTTTGGTTCATCGGGAGAGCAGACGACGTCATCAAAACCTCGGGGGAGCGCGTCGGGCCGTTTGAGGTGGAATCCGCGCTCGTTGCGCACCCTGCGGTTGTTGAAGCGGGCGTCATCGGCAAGCCCGATCCGGTTCGCGGCGAAATCATCAAGGCGTTCGTGGTGCTGGAAAAAAACACCAAACCGTCCGAGGCTCTCAAAAAGGAGCTCTCCGAATACGTCAAAAAACATCTTGCCGGCCACGCGTACCCCCGCGAGATCGAATTTATTGATAAACTCCCCAAAACGCGGTCGGGGAAAATCATGCGCCGGATTCTTAAGGCAAAAGAGCTCGGCCTCCCGGTCGGCGATACCTCAACGCTTGAGGAATATTAACGACGTGTGAAGCTATCACACATTCGATGTGTGAAAAAGCAGCACGAATTCACCTTTCGGCTTGTCAAAGTGTACTAAGGCCTGCGAAATTTTTCCCCGCCAGATTTCTTCGTGCACTTTGGTGAGCTCGCGCGCAAGTACGATCTCGATGTCGCCCAGCGCGCCCTGCAACTGCTGCAAATCGCGCACGAGTTTATGCGGCGCACAAAAAAAGATCGTCGTAATGCCGCGTTGCAGATCTTTAAGTTTTTTCGCGTCAAAAAATCCTAAAAACAGAAATTTATCCGGCGGCAATCCGGACGAAGTGAGCGCTGCAAGCACTGCCGACGGCCCGGGGATGCTCTCTATGCGTATGCCCCGTTTTATGCACGCTCGCACCAGCCGGTAACCCGGGTCGGAAATAAGCGGCGTGCCTGCATCGGAAACGAGCGCAACGTCTTTGGTCTGTAAAAGTTCTATAACCTCGGGTATGCGTGCATCCTCGACCGCATCGTAATAACGTACGAATCTGTTTTTGACAAGAAGCCCTGTCCGCCTTGTATCTTCAGCCAGGACAACCGCGACGGACTCCAGAATTTTCCGCGCGCGCGGCGACAAATCTTCTCGATTCCCAATTGGCGTTGCGACAATATATAATGTACCCATGGTAGAACTTATCGGCTCCTGGATTATACAATTTATTACGTCGCTGGGGTATTGGGGCGTATTCGGCCTCATGACCTTAGAGAGCGCACTTATTCCGATCCCGTCCGAAGTTACCATGCCGTTCGCCGGCTCGCTCGTTGCCTCCGGAACGTTTAACTTCTGGCTCGTTGTGGCGGCCGGCACGATCGGTAACCTCGTCGGGTCGCTCGTTGCGTATGCGCTGGGATGGTGGGGGCAGGAGGCGGTAGTCCGGAAACTCATTGTCAGGTACGGCAAATACCTTCTTATTACGGAGCACGAGTACGATGCGAGCGAACGCTGGTTCAAAAATCACGGCGAGCTTATTGTGTTTGTCTCGCGGGTGCTGCCGGTCGTACGCACGTTTATTTCGCTTCCCGCCGGCGTTGCCAAAATGCGTTTCTGGCGGTTTGTCTTCTATACCGCCGTCGGGTGCTTCGTGTGGGTAACCATACTCACGAAAATCGGCGTTATTCTGGGCGAGCGGTGGAATTCACTCGAAGTATATTTCCGGAAGTTTGACGTTGCGATCGCGGTAGCAGCGATTGTTGTCGTCGTCTGGTATCTTTGGAAAAAATTCAGATTTTTCCGCTGACTCACACAAATTTTCTAATCAACCCCACGCAACGGCCCTGGATCTTGACGTGTGTCGTAAAAATCGGCGCCATCTGCGAGTTTGCCGGCATGAGTTTGATGCGGTCCTTCTCAAAATAAATGCGCTTGAGCGTGGCAAAGCCGTTGGGAAGCAGCGCGACGACGATGTCGCCGTTTTTTGCGTCCTGCTGGTGCTGGATGACGACAAAATCGCCGTCCATAATGCCGTCCTCGATCATTGACGTACCTTTCACCTGCAGGATGTAACTGGGTTTATCCGCCGCAATCATACCCGGGGCCACGGACATATAAAAATTGGGGTCTGTATACGGCTCCAGCGGCGAGCCGGCCGCAATAAACCCGAGCACCGGCAGCTCTATCGTCGTTTTTCCCGTTGCCGCGCGCGCGTACTGTTCGACGACTTCGATGCCGCGCGCAGTGCCGACGAGTTTCCGCACAAACCCTTTTTTGCGCAGTTTGTCGATGTGTTCGTGCACCGTGGCGGGCGAGCCCATGCCGAGCGCATCGCCGATTTCCTTTAACGTCGGCGAGTAACCGTACCGCGCGATAAATTGTGTGATAAACTCGAGAAGTTGCCGTTCTCTGTTGTATAATGTAGCGGGCATACAGCAATAACTATTCCAAAAATAACCCGAAATGTCAAGATATCAAACCTATGCAATTTCAGCTCACGAGTGAATTCAAACCAACCGGCGACCAACCGGAGGCAATTGATGCGATAATTCGAAATATTACCGAACGAAAGGCAGAACAAACGCTGCTTGGCGTTACCGGCTCGGGCAAAACGTTCACGATGGCAAGCGTCATAGAAAAAATCCGGCGGCCGACGCTCGTTATTTCCCACAACAAAACGCTTGCCGCCCAGCTGTATCAGGAATTCCGCGATTTTTTTCCGAAAAACGCCGTTTCGTATTTCGTCTCGTACTATGACTATTACCAGCCCGAAGCGTACATACCGCAGACGGATACGTATATCGAAAAGGAAACCGAGATAAACGAGGAAATCGACAAACTGAGGCTCGCGGCAACGACCAACATCCTTACGCGCCCCGACACGATCGTCGTTGCATCCGTATCTTCCATCTATAACATCGGCTCGCCCAGGGAATACGGCAATTTCGTGCTGGAATTAAAACCCGGCGTCAGCATTACGCGCCAAAGTATTTTTGAACGGCTCGTGTCCCTCCAATATGAGCGGAGTGATTACGGCTTTCGCCGCAGCACGTTTCGCGTTCGGGGAGACACGATTGACATTTTCCCGGCATACGAAGATACGGCAGTCAGGATACTCGTGGGATCCGCCATTACCGCAATAGAAAAAATAGATCCGCTAACCGGAAAAATCATTGAGCGGCTGCAGGGGACGGTAATTTATCCGGCAAAGCACTACATGACGAACCCTTCTACGTACAAACGCGTATTTGCGGCAATCGAGCGCGACATGCGCCAGGAGGTAAAAAAATTTACCGACCGGCACAAATACATCGAGGCGCAAAGAATCCGCGAAAAAGTAACGTACGATCTGGAAATGATACATGAGATGGGGTATGTGAACGGCATCGAAAATTATTCGCGCTATTTTGACGGCCGGAAGCCGGGCGAGCCGCCGTATTCGCTTCTCGAGTATTTCCGGCAGGCAGCCGGCGACGATTGGCTGCTGTTTATCGACGAATCGCACATGAGTATCCCGCAGATCCGCGGGATGTACAACGGCGACCGCACGAGAAAACAGACGCTCATCGACTACGGCTTCCGGCTGCCGGCGGCGCTGGATAACCGGCCGCTGCGGTTTGACGAATTCATGCGCAAAATACCCAGTACCGTGTACGTTTCGGCAACGCCCGACGACTGGGAACTTTCGCGCGGACCCGTGGTGGAGCAGCTGGTTCGGCCGACCGGGCTTCTGGACCCGGTCGTGTCCGTGCGCCCGGTTACGGGACAAATCGACGACCTGTACAGGGAAATCCGGGAACGCCAGGATAAAAAAGAGCGCGTACTGGTAACGACGCTCACTAAACAAATGGCGGAAGATCTTGCCGAGTATCTGAAAAATAAAAACGTCAGGGTGCAGTACCTGCACGCGGATATCCAGACGCTGGAGCGGTCGGATATTCTTGCGGATCTGCGCGCCGGCCAGTACGACGTCATCGTGGGTGTCAATTTACTGCGGGAAGGCCTTGATTTACCCGAGGTGTCGCTTGTGGCGATTCTGGACGCGGATAAAGAGGGATTTTTGCGGAGCCGCGTGTCGCTTATCCAGACCATGGGGCGCGCCGCACGCCACGTAGCCGGCGAAGTTATTTTATACGCGGACGTCATGACGGATTCGATAAAGAATGCGCTTGCAGAAGTCAAACGCCGGCGCAAAGCGCAGGAGACGTATAATGCAGCGCACGGCATCAGCCCCAGAACGATTCAGAAACCAATCCGGCAGCGTCTCGTGGAAAAAGAACAAACGTCCGCTGCGGAACTTCCGGTCGAGGCAATGACGCCGCAGGATAAGAAAAAGTACATCGCAAAACTGACGAGGGAAATGCGGGATGCCGCAAAAAATCTTGATTTCGAACTGGCCGCAAAACTGCGGGATGCAATCAACGACTTAATGACGTGAGGCTTGCAGCGTCCATGTTGCGGATAAGATACCCCTTTTATCCACGAGCACTGTAACTTTTAGCTGTGTCGAATCCTGCAGTGTCTCATAACAGGATACCAACGTATTATAGTGATATTCTTGGTGCCGGGAATCGGGTTCCGTTATTGTCATATGCAACAGCGCTTTTTGGTTCTTACCGGTCAGATTCTGCAAAAAAGTACAGAGTGCGCTGTCGAGATCAGTTTGCGCGCACGATCCTATAGGAGCAAAACTCGAATAACCATGAAAATTATTATATTCATCGCGCGAGACGCTAAGCAATTCGCGTTGTGTGGATTTACCTGTCCGTATATCCGTTGCTGCAGATTCAAATAATGCCTGTAAATCCGCGACTCTTAATTCAGTAGCCTGTCCATGACTGAGATCATCATCCCGAATCATAATGGCGTAAATCTAACACCCCGCACAAACACTGTCAATAGGACTACAAGGATAA
>CAYWVJ010000004.1:0-12037 GCA_964461825.1 uncultured Gammaproteobacteria bacterium | reverse complement strand
TACCACGGTTTATCGGTGGAAATTTTGGTATGGATACCATACGCATTCAAGGCGCGCGGCAGCATAACCTGAAAAATATTAATCTCGAACTTCCGAAAAACAAGCTCGTCGTTTTTACCGGACTGTCTGGCTCGGGAAAAAGCTCGCTTGCGTTCGACACGATCTACGCCGAAGGCCAGCGGCGTTACGTTGAGTCGCTGTCCTCTTACGCGCGGCAATTTTTGGGCGTGATGGACAAGCCCGACGTGGACTCGATCGAGGGCCTGTCGCCGTCAATTTCCATTGACCAGAAAAGCGCGTCGCACAACCCGCGGTCAACGGTGGGCACGGTGACGGAAATCTACGATTATTTGCGGCTCCTGTTTGCCCGCATCGGCCATCCGCACTGCCCGGTCTGCGGCCGCGAGATCACCAAACAATCGCCGCAGCAGATCGTCGACCATATGCTTGCAGCCGCAACAAAACGGCAGCGGATTCTTATCATGAGTCCGGTTGTGCGCGACCGGAAGGGCGAGTTTAGCGGTCTTTTTGACAACCTGCGCGCAAAAGGATACCGGCAGGTGCGCGTTGACGGCCGTTTTATCGATCTAAACGACGATCTCGTGCTTATAAAAACCAACAAGCACTCGATAGACGTCGTTGTCGACAAAATGAGCATGGACAAACCGGACAAAAGACGGATTGCAGACGGCGTTGAGCAGGCACTGTCGCTTTCCGAAGGAAATGTTGTCGTCGGAGAAATCCGGGACGCAAGTTTTTCCATACCCGATAAGCCGAAAAAAGTAACGGACCGCATCTACTCGGAAAAATTCGCGTGCCCCGTCGACAACGTTTCGCTTCCCGAGATCGAGCCGCGCACGTTTAGTTTTAATTCACCGCACGGCGCGTGCCCAAACTGCAGCGGCATCGGCAGCATTCTCACGGTTGATCCGGATCTGGTCATCATGCCGCAGCTTTCCATCACCGAGGGCGGCATTCTGCCGTTTGCCAAAATGTTTTTCCACGACACGTGGTTCTCGCGCCTTATTACGGCCGTCGCCGCAAAATACGGCATCGATGAGCGCGCACCGCTGTCCCGGATGAGCGACCAGCAAAAACGCGTGCTACTCTATGGCACCGGCGACGCGTACCACCGCGTGGTCGGCAAAAACCGTTTCGGCGACACGACAACCATCGAAGAACGGTACGCCGGCATCGTCGAAGAGCTCAAACGCCGCTACCGCGAGTCGGAATCCGATTTCGTCCGCGCGGAAATTGAAAAATACATGCGCGAAGAAATCTGCAGTGCGTGCGCCGGCAGGCGTCTCAAAAAAGAAGCGCTCACCGTAACGGTTGACGGGCTCACTATTGCCGACGTGACGGAGCGTGCGATCAACGACTGCCTTGACTGGACCGGAGATCTGCCGGCAAAACTCGCAAACGGCACGGAAAAAGCAGTTGCGTCGCCGATCGTCAAGGAGATACGCGCGCGGCTCGGATTTTTACACGCGGTCGGGCTTGATTACCTTACGCTTTCGCGCGGTGCGGCAACGCTCTCCGGCGGCGAGGCGCAGCGCATCCGGCTGGCGTCGCAGATCGGCTCGGGGCTTTCCGGCGTATTGTACGTTTTGGACGAACCGTCGATCGGCCTTCACCAGAAAGACAACAGCGCGCTTATTTCGACGCTCAAAATGCTGCGCGACCTCGGCAACACGGTGATCGTCGTCGAGCACGACCGCGAGACCATGGAGAACGCGGACCATATCGTTGATTTCGGACCCGGAGCCGGCGAACACGGCGGCGCGATCGTTGCCCAGGGGAGTCTTGCACAAATTCTCGAGACGAATCAGTCGCTCACGGCGCAGTATTTATCCGGGAAAAAACGGATTTACCGGGAAACGAACGCACTCATGCCGGCCGGGCGGCCGAACCAGCTGGTCATCCGCGGCGCAGCAGCCAACAATCTCAAAACCATCGACGTTGCGTTTCCTTTGGGGGCGCTCATCTGCGTAACCGGCGTATCGGGCTCGGGTAAATCGACGCTGGTGGTGGACACGCTCTACCGCGCGCTTTTTTCCCATTTCAATCCGTTTGCGAAAGACAAACCCGGCCGCCTCACGCGCATCGACGGACTGGAACACGTCGACAAAGTAATCCTCATTGACCAGTCGCCGATCGGCAGAACCCCGCGCAGCAACCCTGCCACGTACACCGGCATATTCACGCTCATTCGCGACATATTTGCCGCGACAGCTGAGGCGCGTTCGCGCGGATACAAGCAGGGCAGATTTTCCTTCAACGTACGCGGCGGCAGGTGCGAGGCGTGCGAGGGCGAAGGCCAGAAAAAGATTGAGATGCAGTTTTTGTCCGATATTTACGTTACGTGCGAAGTATGCCGCGGCCGCCGGTACAATGCCGAGACGCTGGACGTCGTGTACCGCCAAAAAAACATCGCCGACGTTCTGGATATGACGATCGAAGAGGCCATAGGGTTTTTCGCGCACCAGCCGCATCTTCAGGAAAAACTGCGCACGATTGCCGACGTCGGTCTGCAGTACATCCGTCTGGGGCAGCCGGCCCCGACGCTTTCGGGAGGGGAGGCGCAGCGCGTAAAACTCGCAACGGAACTTTCGCGCAGGGCAACGGGCAAAACCGTATACGTACTCGACGAACCCACGACCGGTTTGCATTTTGCAGACCTGGAAAAACTGCTGCACGTACTGCACCGGCTGACGCAGATGGGCAATACGGTCATTGTCATCGAGCACAATCTCGACATCGTAAAAAACGCCGACTGGATCGTTGATCTTGGCCCTGACGGCGGAGACAGGGGAGGCAGCGTGGTCGCGCAGGGCAGCCCGAAGGACGTCGCAAACGCTGCCGGATCATATACCGGACAGTACTTGAAAAAAATACTACAATAAAGAAATACTCCAATGCTACCAATGGTCAATACTACCAATAAAAAACTTCTGTGCTCCTTAGTGTATTTGTTTATTGGGTTATTGGGTTATTTGTTTATTCCGGCGCCAATTTTTGCGGCGGGTGAGTTCCAGGCCGACTACAACGTGCAGTACGCAATTTCCCCCACGGGAGCGGCGATCGTCACGCAGAATATCACGCTCACCAATAAACAGACGAACCTCTACCCGCAGAAATATTCCATCCTTCTGGATACGACGAAAATTAAAAACGTCATCGCATACGACGGCCGCTCGATCGTGCCGACTGAAATTACACAAAAAGACGGCAAAACCCAGATTTTCCTCACGTTTAACGACAAGGTCGTGGGCTTAGGCAAACAACTTTCATTCACGCTGCGCTTTGAAAACGGCGACATTGCGCAGCAGAACGGTACGGTCTGGGAGGTAAACGTTCCGGGCGTGACACAGGATGCGGATATCGCAAGCTACAACGTCACGCTGTCCGTGCCCTCATCATTCGGAAAAAACGCATACATGTCGCCGCTTCCGGCTGCGGGCACGACGTGGACAAAGGAGCAGATGATGGCGGGAGGCATAAGCGCCGCGTACGGGGAGCGGCAGTCGTTTGACCTTGCGCTTTCGTATTACCTTTCCAACCCGGCGGTCGTACCCGCACGGATGAGCATCGCGCTGCCGCCGGACACCGCCTACCAGACCGTCGTCGTAAAATCGCTCACGCCGAAGCCGGAAACCGTGGTGCGCGACGACGACGGAAACTGGCTCGCGCAGTATCAGCTTTTACCGGGGACGGGCATTTCGATTGAAGCGGCAGTTCGCGTTGACATTACGCTTAATCCGAAACCCGCCTATCAGTATCCGGCGCCGGATTATGCCGTCTACACCAGGCCCCAGCAGTACTGGGAAGTACAGGATCCGAAAATACAGGAACTGGCCAAAAAATACACGACGCCGCGGGCGATTTACGATTACGTGGTTTCCGCGCTTGCGTACGACTACACGCGCGTTCAGGCCGCATCGCCGCCGGTCCGCAAAGGCGCGGTACTTGCCCTTGCAACGCCCAAAAATTCCGTCTGCATGGAATTCAGCGATCTTTTTATCGCAATCGCGCGCGCCGCAGGCATTCCCGCGCGTCAGGCCGTGGGCTACGCGTATACGACGAATACCAAACTTCGGCCGTTGTCGCTGGTTGCCGATATTTTGCACGCGTGGCCCGAATATTGGGATAAGGAAAAAGGCGTATGGATCCCCGTTGATCCCACGTGGGCAAATACGACCGGCGGCGTCAATTATTTCGACAAACTCGACTTCAACCACATCGTGTTTGCCGTTCAGGGAACATCGAGCGATGCGCCGTACCCGGCAGGCTTTTACCGGAAACCGGGGAAAACGACGCGCGACGTAAACGTCGGTTTTTCCGCAGTCCCGTTTACCGCGCCGACCGGCAAACTCGACACGACAATCCGTTTTCCGGGCATCATCACCGCAGGAATTACCGCGCGCGGCGACGTTACGCTCGCCAACGTCAGCGGCGTCGCGGTTCAAAGTGCAACGATCGCCATCCGGTCAGCGCCTGTTGACGTCGGTATCTTGCGGACGGAACCGGAAATCCCCCCGTTTGGGCGCGTAACAATTCCCCTTACCATGACCGTGCCGAACTATTTTTCGGCAGGCCGCGGGAGCATTCTTGCGTCCGTTGACGGGCAGACCAAATCGTTTTCGTTCGCCGTTCAGCCGATCACTGCGTATTTTCTCGTTCCCATTCTCTCGTTTAGTGGTATACTTATCATCCTCCTGTCGCTCCTATGGTTTCGCCGAAGGAAAAAATAAAAACGATTGCACACGCGCCGGGCGTGTACCTGTATCGTGACCGCGCGGACGTCATTATTTATATCGGCAAAGCTAAAGATCTTCGCAAACGCGTCGGCCAATACTGGTCGCGCGACGCGGCCGGTCCAAAAACCCAGCGTCTGGTTTCGCAGATCGCACGCATCGAAACCGTGGAAACCGCAAGCGAATTTGACGCGCTCCTTCTTGAGGCGGCGCTCATACGCAAACATTCCCCGAAATACAACGTCGTTCTCAAAGACGACAAAAGCCCGCTCTACATTCTCCTTACGCTTTCGGAAAAACTTCCGCGCGTGAAACTGCTCCGGCGAAGCGACCTGCCAAAAAAAATACCAGCGAAGGATGTGCTGTTCGGCCCTTTCCAGTCGGCAGCGGTCGTACGCTCCCTCATGCGGCAGCTTCGGCGCATCACGCCGTACTGCACGCAAAAACGCCGTACGGGCAAACCCTGTTTTTACTACCACCTCGGTCTTTGCGATCCGTGCCCCAGCGATGCGAAAACCAACCCCGGCGATTACCGGAAAAACATCCTGCGGATAAAACGGATCCTCTCTGGCCGCGCGGCTGACGTTATTCACGATCTTGAAAAGGACATGAAGGCAGCCGCACGAAGACGCGCATTTGAAGAGGCGGCAAGGCTGCGCAATCACACGCAGAATTTGTACCGGCTTCTGAGTAAACGATACGACCCCATGCTCTACATTCAGTCAGATGCCGCGGCTATGGATATTTACCGAAACGAGCTTGAGGATCTGTCCCGCGCGCTGGGGATTCCGCGGCTTTCCCGCATCGAATGCTTCGACATCTCCAATACCGGCGGCGCGCAGGCCACGGGTTCGATGGTCGTACTCACCGACGGGAAAAAAGATACGGCCGAATACAAACGGTTCCGCATACGCATGCACAGACCCGCCGGCAAACCAAATGACGTTGCCATGATAGCTGAGGTCATCGGCAGAAGAATGACGCATCCGGAGTGGGGAACGGCAGACCTTATCGTCGTTGACGGCGGAAAGCCGCAGGTTGCCGCGGCAAAACCGTTTGCCGGAAGTATACCGGTCGTTGGAATTGCCAAGCGTCTGGAAGAGCTTATCGTGCCGCTGCCGGACGGCCGATGGAAAATTCTTCGTCTTGGCCTAACCAGCCCAGGCCTGCACGTTGTTGAACGCATCCGCGACGAAGCGCACCGTTTTGCCCTCTCGTATCACCGGTTGCTTCGCAAAAAAGCCTTCAATCGTTTGACCGCGTCGTGCGCGTTTGGTACCATTAAACGCACATGAAACACATCATCCGCGTGTACCTGTTTAACGTCTTCGCACTCTGGCTCACGAGCCAGCTGCTGCCGACGCTCGTCGTACCCGCCGGCTGGCAGATCATGTTGTTTGCCGGACTCGTGTTGTCAATCCTCACGCTCATCGTAAAACCGGTTCTCTCGATCCTTTTTATCCCCATAAACATTCTTACGTTCGGTCTTCTCTCCTGGGCGATCAACGTTATCGTCATTTACCTGCTGACGGTTTTTGTCCCGGAACTTCGCATCGTGCCGTGGGTTTTCCCCGGCGGGTCGTGGGCAGGATTCGTCATACCCGTCATCCATCTTTCTTATGCTGCGGCGCTTATCGTTACGTCATTTTCTATCGCGATTGTTACGGATGTGTTACACTACGTGAGCGAAGAATAGACGTTTGCAACTCATGAAAACGACCAGTAAGAACATCGTTGTTATCGGCGGCGGAACGGGAACGTTCGTCGTTCTTAAGGGTCTGAAAAATACCCGGCATCACGTTTCGGCGATCGTTTCGATGGCTGATTCGGGTGGCTCGAACAAACGCATCCGCGACGAATTCGGACTTCTCCCCACATCGGACATCCGGCAGTGTCTGGTCGCGCTCTCTGATGAAAACGGCGGCGTCGGGCTGCTGCGGAAACTTTTTATGTACCGTTTCGAGAAGGGGAAGGGCATCCGCGGCATGACATTCGGCAATCTGTTTATGGCGGCATTGGCCGATATCGTCGGGTCGCAGGCCGAAGCGATCCGGCAAACCGGAAAAGTGCTGCGGATCCGCGGTGACGTCATTCCGGTTACCCTGATGCATACGAACCTTTTTGCCGAATATGAAAACGGCGCAATTTTAAGCGAAGAACACCTCATCGACGAACCGCCGCACGACGGCAGGCTTAAAATTCGGCGCATATGGCTCAAGCCCGAAGCGGCTGCAAACCCCGAGGCAATCCGTGCGATCGGGCGGGCGGATCTTATCGTACTTGGCCCCGGCGATGTTTATACGAGCATCGTTCCCAACCTCCTGGTAAAGGGAATCGCCAAAGCGATCGGCGCGTCGCACGCAAAAAAGGTGTACATCGTCAATCTCATGACGAAATTCGGCCAGACATACAACTTTACCGCCGCCGATCATCTTGCGGTCATGCGCGCATATGTGGGCAACGCCATCGACGCGGTCATCGTCAACAGTGCACCGCTTTCAAAAACCGCGCGTGCCGTTTACGCAACGCATGAGGAAATCCCGGTCAAAGACGACCTTGCGGCGACTGCGGCAATGCGTGTGCTACGCGCGGCAGTTGCAAGTACCACCATGGAAACCAAGGCGGCAAGCGACCAGCTGGTGCGGAGCCTTATCCGGCACGACAGCGAAAAACTCGCCCGAACGATCGACACACTCATATGAAACCCATACTGCTTACGCTGCACATCCTCATCACCGTCATCCTCGTTGTCCTTATTCTTTTACAGAACAGTAAAGGCGGCCTTGGAGGAGGGCTGGGCGCGGGAGAATTCTACCGCAGCCGCAGGGGAGCGGAAAAAATTGTATTTTTGGGCACCATCGTATTTGCCGTGCTGTTTCTTGCTACGTCCGTTGCCAATCTCATCGTACGCTAAACTATGACCGTGTTTAAACAGGGAAAACTTCTTTTCCTCATCGTGAGGGAACTGAGTACGAAATACACGAAAGCCCTCGCGCTGGGGTTCGTGAGCGGACTTATTCTGTCCCTCGCGTTCTGGCGCGTGCTGCCGATCATCCGCGACCAGTGGTTCACGCCGGTTGACCGGATCGCGCTTGTCGGTGAATTTACGCCTGCCACGCTTCCGCTTACGATCCAAAATGAACTCAGCTACGGGTTGACGACCATCGGCCGCGACGGTACCGTACAGCCGGGGCTTGCGACGAGCTGGACGGCAACAGACAGCGGAAAAACGTTCATATTTACGCTGCGGCAGGACGCCCGCTGGCATGACGGCAAACCCGTAACGGCAAAAGACATTAATTACAACATACGCAACGTGACGTTTTCGGTCATCGACGCGTATACGATCCGTGCAGCGCTTAAGGCGCCGTACAGCCCGTTCCCCGCAGTGGTTGCCAAACCGTTGTTTGCGTCGGGGCTTATCGGGCTCGGACAGTACAAGGTTGCATCGCTTCGCCTCAACGCCGATAAGGTTACGTCCGTCCGCCTGACGCCGATGACCGGCGAGCGCGTGCGCGAATATTTTTTCTACAAAACCGAAAGCGATGCGGTTCTTGCGTATAAACTCGGACAGGTAAACCGGATCGAGGACGTCACGTCTCCCGCGGACATCGGCCGGTGGGGTAATGCAACGATAACGGGAGAAAAAAAATATAACCGCATCGTCTCACTGTATTTTAACGTGACGACGCCGGCTCTTGCGGACCGCAGCATCCGGCAGGCGCTCGCGTACGCGTCTCCGCTGCGGGAAGGCGCAGAACGCGCGGGGTCTCCGATTTCCAAAACGTCGTGGGCATATTCCGCGAAAACAAAACAGTATTCGTTTGATCCGGCGACGGCAAAAAAACTTCTCGGTAACACGGCGGAAGCATCCTCCGGCGCGCGCCTCACGATCACGACGTTTGCGCCGTATCTTGACGACGCAACGGCGATTTCGGGAAGCTGGACGGAGCTGGGAATTCCGACGGACGTGAAAGTCGTCTCCAGTGTTCCGCCGGATTATCAGGTTCTCCTTTCCGCGATTGACGTTTCCCCGGACCCCGACCAGTATCCGTTCTGGCACAGCACGCAGAAGGATACGAATATTACGAAATACGCCAACGTCAAAATCGACAAACTCCTCGAGGACGGCCGCCAGGAGCTTGACGTAACGAAACGAAAATCAATTTACGCGGATTTTCAGCGCTATCTTACCGAGGACGCTCCCGCGGTGTTTTTGTATTATCCCACGTCGTATACGATTACGAGAAACTGACGGGAACACTATGAAAAAATTCTTAAAAAATAAATGGATCCGCATCGGATTTGGTCTTGCCGTCGTTATTTTTGTCGCAGGTATTTACGGCTTGCGGCGCGCGCGGGAAACGACGGCGCAGGTAACTACCGCGCAGGCAGCGAAGACTTCTTTTACAAGGACGGTGCAGTCGTCGGGAAAAATAAAGGCAAAAAAATCCGCCGATCTTGCATTTCAGACGCCGGGCAGACTCGCGTGGGTCGGCGTCGGCGAAGGAGACCGTGTCGCCGCGGGACAGGCGATTGCGGCGCTTGACGCGCGAGAGGTTGAGAAACAACTCGCCATATCGCTTCGCAATTACAGCAAACAGCGCAACGATTACGAAACAACGGCGAACGGCCGGTATAATCCCGACGAAGCCCTCAGCGACGCGATGAAACGCATTCTGCAGAACAACCAGTGGGATCTGGACAAGGCGGTGCTGGACGTGGAACTTAAAAATCTCGCGGTTGAATACGCAACACTGGTTAGCCCGATCGCCGGCGTCGCTACGCGCGTTGATACGCCGGTTGCCGGCGTCAACGTAACCCCGACTAGCGCGGTGTTTACGGTCGTTGATCCGGCAACGCTCGTTTTTGAGGCGGTCGTTGACGAAACGGACGTGGGAGCGCTTTCACTCGGTCAGAACGCGCGTGTCACGCTCGACGCATTCCCCGACGCGACGTTTTCCGGCAGGGTTTCGTACATCGCCTACGCCGCCGTTACCTCCTCGGGCGGCGCCACGGTTTTTCCGGTAGAGGTTACCGTGGCAGCCGACAAACCGCTGCGCGTGGGGTTAAACGGCGACGTAACGATTACGACCGAAACGCAAAATAACGTCGTCGTCGTTCCGGTTGCCGCAGTGCGTGAGGATGAGCAGGGCTCGTACGTCTATAAAAAAACCGGCGGATCGTTCCGCAAAACACGAGTAACGCTGGGCGGCCAAAACGAGAATGACGCAGTCGTTTCATCCGGGCTTTCCGCGGGCGACACCGTGGTAATCAAAGGGTTTTCTTCTCTACGATGATGGCACCGACAGTTCTGACACTTGCAAACGTTTCGAAAACGTACCGCATGGACGGCGTGTCGTTTACCGCGATTGCCGACGTTGGCCTGTCCGTCAGAAAGGGCGAATTCGTCGCCATCATGGGGCCGTCGGGTTCCGGAAAATCAACGCTGATGCACATTATCGGCGCACTGGACCGGCCGACCGGCGGTACGGTAACGATCGACGGCACCGACGTTTCAAAAGCCGATGACCGCCAGCTCGCGCGCATCCGCAATAAGCTCATCGGATTTGTTTTTCAGCAGTTTAACCTGCTAAGGAAAACCAGCGCGATAGCCAACGTTGAACTGCCGCTCATTTACGCGCGCGTCCCGTCTGCCATCCGCAGGGCAAAAGCCGCCGAGATGCTTTCGCACGTGGGCCTTGCACAAAAACTTGATAACTACCCGTCGCAGCTTTCCGGCGGGCAGCAGCAGCGCGTGGCTATCGCCCGTGCGCTCGTTACGGACCCGGCGGTCATACTGGCTGACGAACCAACGGGCAACCTCGACAGTACGTCCGGAAAAGAGATCATGGCGCTGTTTGAATCGCTTCACGCCGGCGGCCGCACGATAATTCTCGTCACGCATGACGCCGCCGTCGCATCCCACGCAAAACGCATTGTCACCATCGCCGACGGCAGAATCGTTGCGGACAAAAAACGCCTATGAATTACCTTGAATATTTCCGGCTGGCAGTTCGCGCGCTGCGGACCAATAAAATCCGGTCAATGCTCACGATGCTGGGCATCATTATCGGCGTCGCGTCGGTTATTTTGCTCGTGTCCATCGGCACCGGCCTCCAGTATTATATCGCCGCGCAATTTGCAACACTGGGATCTGATAAAATTTTCGTGCTTCCGGGAAAAGTTGACCTTCGGCAAATGGGGCCGCCCACAAACCAGGTGTCGAAGTTCGATCTTGCCGATCTTACGGCGATAAAGCGCGACAGCAGCGTCATCCGCGACGCGACCGGCGCCATCATTCAGACGAACGTCATTACGTATAAGGGGAAAATCGTCAACGTGCCGACGATCGGCGTGCAGGCAAATTATTTTTCCATGCTCAATTTTTCCGCCGACGCGGGTACCCTGTTCACGCAAAGCGACGTTGAGCGGTCGCGGAAAATCATTCTTCTGGGGCCGAAAGTTGCGCAGGATCTTTTCGGCGACGCGGACCCGGCCGGCAAATTCGTCGTCGTGGGCGACGTGCGGTATCTGGTTACGGGCGTGCTGGCGGCCAAAGGAAGCGGCGGATCCATAGGGAATGATCTGGATAACCGCACGTACATCCCGTACACGACCGGACTGCGGCAGTTTAACCAGACGCGGCCGTACATGCTCATCGTGGGAGCCAGCCGCGACACCGTTGACCAGGCAACCGACGACGTAAAACGCACGCTCGCAAGGCGGCTGCGGCCTGACGACTTTACCGTACTCCAGCAGACGGAGCTTCTCAATACGATCAATCAGTTCTTGAGCGCGATCACCGTAGCGCTCGGCGGCATCGCGGCAATTTCGCTTCTTGTCGGCGGCATCGGCATCATGAACATCATGCTCGTATCCGTTACCGAGCGGACCCGCGAAATCGGACTGCGGAAAGCAGTCGGAGCCACGCCGACGGATATTCTCCTGCAATTTCTCATCGAAGCGGTTATTTTGTCGCTGCTTGGCGGGATCGTGGGCATCATCCTGGGATTTCTGGGGTCGCTGGCCATTTCGCAGATTATCAAAACGTACGTTACCGTCTGGAGCGTCCTTTTGGCCTCCGGTTTTTCGGCGGTGATCGGCGTTATTTTCGGCGTTGCACCGGCCATCCGCGCCTCGCGCCTTGATCCCATCGACGCCTTGCGGTACGAGTAATTCTTCACATAAATGATATAATTAACACACTTGCGGGGTCGTTCAATGGTAGGACACCAGACTTTGGATCTGGGTATTCTAGGTTCGAGTCCTAGCCCCGCAGC
>CAYWVJ010000003.1:41546-44753 GCA_964461825.1 uncultured Gammaproteobacteria bacterium | reverse complement strand
TTGACAATGCGTGAAAAGTGGGTGATTATGGTAATAGATGGGAAGAAGTGGTAAGATACGGGAATGAAGCTGTTCCTTGGGGAATACGATCATGCACTGGACGAGCGGGGCCGTATAACGCTCCCGCGAAAGATCCGGCAAGAGTTAGGCGGCGAGGAAGAAGTGATACTTGCGCGGGGTTTTGATACATGCATTTTCGGGTTTGACCGGTCCAGTTGGGAACGCGAAGCGGGAAAGCACCTTGAAACACCGGTGACTGATGAAAAAGGACGGGTTCTGCGGCGCTATCTATTTAGCGGCGCCCAGAAAGCGGAAACAGACAAGCTTGGTCGTATTCTTTTGCCTGCCCAGCTCAAGGAATATGCTTTGATTTCCCGCGAAGTGAAGGTAATCGGCGCCGGAGACCATTTTGAGATATGGGACAGAAAGGCGTGGGAGCGCTATGAAGCCACACATACCGGTACTGCGTAACCAGGCGGTTGACGGGCTTCGGGTTTCCCCGGGCAGGCGGTTTATCGATGCCACGTTTGGAGCAGGCGGTCATGCATCAGAGATTGTGCGACGCGGGGGAGAGGTTTTGGGCATCGATGTCGACCCGGATACGCCGGCACTTGTCCACGGAAACTTCCGGGACATCGAACGCATCGCAAAAGCGCACGGGTTTTACGAAGTTGACGGTATTTTGTTTGATCTGGGCGTTTCCAGTCATCAGCTGGATTCGCCGGAGCGCGGGTTCAGTTTCCGGTTTGACGCGCCTCTTGATATGCGGCTCGGCAAAACCGGCGAGACGGCGGGAGATTTTTTACAACATATTTCGGAAAGTGAATTATATGAAATTCTGGCAAAATTTGGCGAAATTGACAGGGCTCGACAGCTTGCTCACGCTATTTCGCGCGCGCGTCCTATAAGGACAACCGGTGATCTTTTACATGGCGTCGGAAGACATGATGCTCCGCAGGTATTTCAGGCTTTGCGCATTGTCGTCAATGATGAAATCGGAGCGCTCAAAGCAGGGCTTGCAGGAGCGCGGATGCTTTTGCGTCCGGGCGGACGGCTCGTCGTTATTAGTTTTCATTCGCTTGAGGACCGCGTGGTCAAACAGTTTATGCAGTCAGGCGGCTGGAACGTGATAACGAAAAAACCGATACGCGGCGCAGGTGAGGCAAATCCGAGGGCACGCAGCGCGAAATTGCGGATCGCGGAAAAATTATGAAATACGGCATCTGGGCAATTATTCTTTTTTTAAGCGTTGAGCTGGTGTGGACAAATACGCTTGCGCGTGGCGGCCGCGATGTAACGGCGACCGATCTGGCAATCGCGAAACTGCGTCAGGAAAACGAACTGCTGGCGACACAGGTGGCGTCTGCCTCGGCCCTCACGACGATTGCGGCACGGGCAAAGGCGTCGGGATTCGTTGCACCAACGGCATCGCAATTTGTTATGATGAATGCGACCCTGCCCGTGGCCATCGCCCGGCCGTAACCATGGTTCGCATCTGGTCGCTTTTTATCGGCATCCTCATTTTGTTCGGTCTTATCATCGCGCGTCTTTTCTACTGGCAGATTTTGCAAGGCGACGCCCTGCGGGCACAGGCTGCGGCACAATATAACCTGCAGTTATTAATTCCCGCAACCCGCGGGACGATTGCGGCGTCCGACGGGAGCCCCCTGGCGATGAATACGGCCGCGTCGCTCGTGTATGCAGAGCCTAAAAATATTGATAACCGCGAAACGTTTGCCAAACTTGTCGCGCCGATCCTGAACGCGGACGAAGCATCGGTGTCCGCGCTGCTTTCGGTGCCGAACCGCGTGTGGACGCTTTTGGCGCATAAAGTTGATGTACAGGTAACGGACGCGCTTAAAAAACTTTCCCTCAAAGGTCTCGGGTTTGAGCAGGAATCCAAGCGGTTTTATCCGGAAGCATCGATGGCGGCGCAGCTTCTGGGTTTTGTCGGCTCCAATGATAACGGAGACGACACGGGCTATTTCGGGCTCGAAGGATTTTACGACCGTTTGCTGCGCGGGCGCGACGGCGCGATCGAACTGGAGAAGGACGTGCGCGGTTCGGCAATTCTTGTCGGGGACACCAAACGCATCGAGGCGGAAGACGGACGCTCGCTCACGCTTTATATCGACAGGACCGTTCAGATGATTGCGGAAAGGCGGCTTCGCGAGGGAATAGAAAAATACGGCGCCAAAGCGGGGACGGTAACCATCATGGATCCGGCTACCGGAGGAATTCTGGCGATGGCGTCGTACCCGGGCTACGATCCGCGGAGTTTCGGCGCATTCGACCGGTCGCTGTATCCCAATCCGGTGATTGCCAGTTCTTACGAGCCCGGCAGTACGTTTAAGGTGCTTGTGATGAGCGGTGCAATAGAAAACCGCGCGGTGAAGGCCGACACGACGATGGACGAAAGCGGTCCGGTGCCGATCGGCGACTATTCAATCCGCACGTGGAACGACAAGTACCGCGGGCAGATTACCATGACGCAGGTCATCGAATACTCGAGCAACGTCGGTATGGTGTTCGTTGAGCGGAAAATGGGGAAGAATAAATTTTTGGAGACGATCCGCAATTTCGGCATCGGACAGCCGACGGGAATTGATTTGCAGGAAGAAAGTTCACCGGACCTGCGGCCTGACCGCGACTGGAAAGAAATAGATCTTGCCACCGCGTCGTTCGGACAGGGGATTGCAGTTACGCCGATCCAGATGGTGCGCGCGGTTGCGGCGATTGCCAACGGCGGCTGGCTTTTGGAGCCGCACGTGGTCCGCGAAATTACCGACGGCGCAGGAAAGAAAACGGAAATTGCGCCCAAGCGGATCCGGCGCGTGATAAGCCAGGAAACCGCGGCAGTGATGAAGGAAATAATGATTACCGCCGTTGACAGCGGCGAGGCGAAGTGGGCCAAACCCGCCGGCTACCGTATTGCGGGAAAAACGGGTACTGCACAAATTCCGGTTGCCGGGTACTACGATCCCAAAAAGACGATCGCGTCGTTTGTCGGATTTGCGCCTGCGGATAACCCGAAATTCGTTACTCTCGTGACGCTCACGGAGCCCTCAAGTTCTCCGTGGGGCTCGGAAACCGCAGCGCCCCTGTTTTTTGCCATCACCCGCGACCTTTTTACCTACTATTCAATTCCCGCTTCGCAATGAAAATGAGCGAGGTGTGAAGCTAACACACATTCGATGTGTGAAGTAG
>CAYWVJ010000003.1:0-41446 GCA_964461825.1 uncultured Gammaproteobacteria bacterium | reverse complement strand
TCGCAATGAAAATGAGCGAGGTGTGAAGCTAACACACATTCGATGTGTGAAGTAGTGAGGTAGACTCCCGGTTTCACAATGATGGTATAATAGTTGCATGTTACGGAGCCTTAAGGGGCTGTATCACCTCGCAATTGCCATAGCTGCAAATATACGCTTTGGTTTTCCCAGCCGAAAGCTGACGGTCGTGGGCGTAACCGGCACGGACGGCAAAACAACCACGACGACGCTCATTTACGAAATGTGCAGGGCTGCCGGGTACAAAACGAGCATGATTACGTCAGTGCACGCCGTAATCGCGGGCAAAACGTACGATACCGGCTTCCATGTGACGACGCCAAACCCGTGGTACGTGCAACAGTATCTGCGGGAATCGGCCGATCACGGGGACACGCATTTCATTCTGGAAGTAACGTCGCACGGTCTGGCGCAGCACCGCGTGTTCGGCGTGCGGTTTGCCGTCGGGGTCATCACGAACGTGACGCACGAACACCTCGACTGGCACAAGACGTACGAACGGTACCTGAAAACCAAACTGAAACTCCTAGAGCGTGCGGGTATCGCCGTAGTTAACCGCGATGAGGCGGAACTCTATAACCGCGCGATGCCTCTCCTTCGCCGCAAGACGGTCATCACGTACGGGATCCGGCGGGATGCAAAAGTGACGCCCAAAAACCATCCGTTTTCGACGAAATTGCCGGGCGAGTTTAACCGGTATAACTGTTTGGCCGGTTTTGCCGCGGCAGATGCGCTGGGAATTCCCGTGAAAACCGCACAAAGCGTCGTTGCGGCATTTCCCGGCGTTCCCGGGCGCATGGAAATACTCGCGCGCGAGCCTTTTACGGTGATCGTCGATTTTGCACACACGCCCAATGCAATCGACAAAGCGCTCAAAACAGCCCGTGCGCTGACCAAAAAGCGGCTGATCCACGTTTTCGGCAGCGCGGGACTGCGCGACGCCTCCAAACGCCCGCTTATGGGCAGAGCGTCGGGTAAATACGCCGACGTCATCGTGCTTACCGAAGAAGATTATCGCACGGAAAACGTGGAAACGATTATGGATGAAATTGCCGGGGGAATCCAGCCCGGGCCGCAGGTGTACCGGATTCCCGACAGGCAGGAGGCGGTTGATTTTGCGCTGCAGTTTGCCCGGCCAAATGATCTCGTGATACTTACCGGCAAAGGACACGAGAAAAGTCTCGCGCGGGGAGATACGGAGTTTCCGTGGAGCGATCAGGACGCAGTCCGAAAGACATTATCCCATGTTACAAAAACGTGATCACCGGTACGTGTCGACACTGCTTGCGTCTTTTGGCGTTGACCACGGGTATTCGACGCGGTGGTTCGGAGACATGCGGACGGCAAGCGCAAGAGAAAAATTTTTGGACGGCCGGATCGGGCGGCTGATACTGGCTGAACAGGTGCACGGGGTGCGCATCAAACGGGTAAACGAGTCCGATGCGGGGAAGATCATGGAAGGGTACGACGGGCTCGTGGGCACGGGCGTTTTGGGCGTTACGTTTGCCGACTGCGTACCGCTTCTTGCGTTCGATCCCAAAACGCGCACGATCGGCACCGCACACGCGGGGTGGAAAGGGACGCTCGCGGGGATAGCCAAAGAACTCATCCGTGTAATGGAACAGTCGGGTGCCGACCGCGGCAGCATCGTCGTTTCCATGGGTCCGCACATCGGGATGTGCTGTTACGCGGTTTTGCCTGACCGGGTGCATGCATTTCAAAACGCGTTCGGGGAAAATGAGCGGATTGCATCGCGCATCGAAGGCGCGTGGCATCTTGATATCGGGTATGCAAATTATCTGCAGCTTGAGGAATGCGGCATTGACCCTTCCCGGATCGACGCGCCGGTTACGTGCACGTCGTGTCAGGTTGCTGAATTTAACTCATTCCGTAAAGACCCGAAAGAGTCGTTCGGTGTTCAGCTTGCATTCGTGAGCATATGAAACGCATCCATTTTGTCGGCATCAAGGGGGTTGCCATGACGGCGCTTGCGGTGTGGTACAGGGAAGCAGGCTTCCGCGTAACGGGCTCGGACGTTCGGGATGAGTTTCCCACGGATACGGTTCTTGCGAAAGCAGGAATCGAGGTAATTCCCGATTTCGATCCGAGAAATCTCGGAGGGAAAATTCGTCCTGATCTCGTGATCTACACTGGCGCCCACGAAGGTCAGGATAATCCGGAAGTGGTGGAGGCACAAGCGCTCGGCATTCGTACGTTGCCGCACGGGAAGGCGCTGGGCGAAATCATGCACGGGAAGCGGCAGATTTCCGTTGCCGGTTCACACGGAAAAACGACGACGACGGCGATGATTGCGACGATTCTTGCAAAAGCCGGACGCGATCCCTCATGGGCGATCGGGTGCGGTGAAATCCGCGGGCTCGGGCTTCCCGGGCACTATGGCCGCGGAAATATTTTCGTTGCGGAAGCGGATGAATACGTTACCGATCCGGCTCACGACCTCACGCCCAGATTTTTATGGCAGCACCCCGACGTTCTTGTGATTACCAACATAGACTGGGATCACCCGGACGTGTACCCGTCGCTTGCGGCGGTGCAGGGCGCCTTCGACGCACTGGCGAAACAATCGAATCACGTAATTGCGGCGGCTGACGCGGACGTACGCGACGTCAGGTTCGGGAGCGAGCGTACGTTTTTTTCGCTGTACCGGGGCGGCGTCCGGGTCGGTGAATTTACGCTTAAGGTTCCCGGCCGTCATAACGCGGCAAACGCAGCGCTTGCCGCGGTGGCGTGTTCTTACGCCGGCGTTTCGTGGGAGGATTGTAAAAAAGGGTTGCTCGCGTTCGGCGGCACGAAACGCAGGTTTGAGCTGGTCGGAAAGATCGGCGGCATCCGCGTGTACGATGATTATGCGCATCATCCCAGCGAAATTACGGCAACCATCGCGGCCGCGCGCGCGTGGTATCCGCGCAGCCGCATCATCGCGGTATTTCAGCCGCACACATACTCGCGCACCAAGGCGCTGATGCACGATTTCGCACGGGCGTTCGGCGATGCCGACGAAGTGATTCTTACGGACATTTATGCATCTGCGCGGGAGAAGGATTCACTGGGAATTTCCGGGAAAATGCTGGCGCAGGAATCGGCCAAATACGTACGCAGCGTTTACTTTGCGCCGGATTATGCGGCGGTCGAAAAACGGTTGCGCGCGATTGCCGGAGGCGACGATGTTATTATATGTATGGGTGCAGGGGATATTTATGGATACAGCCGAAAATTTATTTCGTAAAAACGAACCGCTCGCCAATCATACGACGTTCCACATCGGCGGGCCGGCGGATTATTTTTATCCCGCCAATACCGTCGATGAACTGGTTACCGCGGTGCTTGAGGCACGAAAACGCAGTCTTCCGGTTTTTATTTTGGGCGGCGGCTCCAACATCCTCGTGGGCGACCGCGGCATCCGCGGCGTGGTCATTAAAAACGGCGCGCGCGGGATTTCGATGCGCGGAGTAAAAGGTTCGCGCCAGGCGCAGACCGTATTCGTGGAAGCGGAAAGCGGCGTTATCGTCAACCAGCTCGTCCGGTTTACCGTGGAAGAGGGTCTTGCCGGGCTTGAGATGCAGCTGGGGCTGCCGGGGTCAGTGGGCGGGGCTGTCTACATGAATTCCAAATGGACGCACCCGACCGGATATGTGGGCGACTGCGTGCATCAGGCGCAGATTCTCACGCCCAAAAACGAACGGAAGACCGTTGCGAAATCGTATTTTCACTTTGCCTACGATACTTCAATTATCCAGAAAACCGGCGATATCGTACTGTCGGTCGTGTTTGCGCTGCGCAAACGGAAAAAAGACGAACTGTGGAAGATCGCGACGGAGAGCGTCAAATACCGTCAGTTTTCGCAGCCGCAGGGGGTAAAATCTCCCGGATGCACGTTCAGAAATATCTCAGAGGCAGAAGCACTGTCGGTTCCGACGCCAAACCATACGACGTCAGCAGGATTTCTTATTGATCATGCCGGCTGTAAAGGGATGCACGTTCGCGACGCGTGGGTGTCGGACGTCCACGCAAATTTTATCGTGAACCGCGGCGCCGCCACTGCCGCCGACGTGGTAACATTAATCGAGAAGGTTCGTGAAAAGGTCCGTGCGAGGTTCGGCGTCCGACTTACCGAAGAAATCGTCCGCGTTGGAGAATTCTGATGGAAAAATTTGTCATTACCGGAGGGAATGCGCTGCACGGTGAAATAGCCGTGGGAGGCGCCAAAAACGTCGCGCTGAAGATTCTCGTTGCGTCGCTTCTGACCGACGAGGAAATCGTCATCCACAACGTGCCCCGGATCGGCGACGTTCATACGATGCTCGAAGTGCTGCGCGAGCTGGGCGTGAAATCGTCGGTGCACGGGTCCACCGTGCGCGTTATTAACAGTCATGCGGACGATGCGCGGGTGCCGCTTGAGGTGGGATCGCGGCTGCGCACGTCGTCGATGGTCATGGGGCCGCTTTTGGCGCGGTACGGCGCGGCTGTCGTACCTAACCCCGGCGGCTGCAGGCTCGGCGCGCGTCCCATCGACCGGCACATCGAGGCGCTCAAACACATGGGGGCAGAGATTTCGTATCATTCCGATGACGGATATTTTTACGGGAGTGCGAAAAAACTTCACGGCGCAACGATCCGTTTCAAAAAAAATACCCACACGGGCACGGAAACGCTTATTCTGGCGGCAGTTTTGGCAGAGGGCCGGACAGTCCTTGAAAACGCGGCGGAAGAGGTGGAAATAGACGACCTCATCGCGTGTCTTACGAACATGGGGGCACGGATTTCCCGCGTGAAGCCGCGTACGATCGTTATCGAAGGCGTGAGAAAACTTTCGGGAACAGAATACAGCATCATACCCGACCGCAACGAGGAAGTAACGTTTGCGATCGCCGCGGCGGCGACGGGCGGTGACATCATCGTCAAAAATTCCCAGCGCAGGCATCTGGCGCCGTTCCTCGCGATGCTGACCCGTGCGGGCGCGCAGTACCAGGCAATCGACGAGGAAACGACGCGGTACCGGGGAAGCGGCCGGCTTTCGGCAACGGACGTCGTTACCCGCCCATACCCGGGTTTTATGACGGACTGGCAGGCGCCGTGGGCAGTACTTATGACGCAGGCCGGCGGCGTGTCGACGCTGCACGAAACCGTATTTGAGAGCAGATTTTCATACGTCTCGGAGCTTAAGAAAATGGGAGCCGTCATAGAATTTTACGACCCGCCGGTTGAGAATCCACAGGAATTCTATAATTTCAACTGGGAAGACCGCGTTGACGGATATCATCAGGGGATTCGAATCACCGGGCCCGTAAAACTGCATAACGCCGTCGTTGACATCGACGATCTTCGTGCCGGAGCAACGCTCGTTATTGCCGCGCTTGCGGCAAGGGGCGAGAGCGTCATCCACGGCGTTTCGCACGTTGACCGCGGATATGAGAAAATAGAAGAGAGGCTTAGCGCGCTCGGCGCAAAAATCGTGAGAATCAATGAAGCATAACATGACACTCATCGTGCTTGCGGGAGGGGTCGGCAAACGGTTTTGGCCGCTGACCACAAGTAAAGCGCTGTTTCCGTTTTTCGGCAGTCCGCTCTTTGCGCACACGATCGGTGACGTGCCCGAAGCGGTGTCGCAGATGATTATCGTGACCAACCCCGCAAACGATGCGGCCGTACGGTCATTCCGGTTTCCCATACCAACGAGCACCGTCGTGCAGAAAGAACCCAAAGGCATGGGAAATGCAATTCTCGCCGCACGGGACGGCATTACCGGTCCTGTTCTTATCGTGAACGTTGACGACGTCGTTGACCCGGAACTTTTATCCCGCGTGGTAAACACGAAGGCGTTCGGCGCGGTACCGGGCTGGAAACCGGACCGCCACCTCGAAGCAGGCTATCTGGCAATAGAAAACGGCCGCGTGCAGGGTATCGCGGAAAAGCCGAAAGAAGCAGACCGGCCAAGCCCGTACGCCAACATCGTGTGCCATTACATTGCCGACGCTGGTGAGTTTATAGCAGAACTAGCGACCACCGCCGGCGGCACCGATGACGTATATGAGCGGGCGCTGACCAAACTTATGGCGCGCCGCGAATTTCAGTTTGTCCCGTACGACGGGCATTTTGCACCGCTTAAATATCCGTGGAACGTACTCGACGCGCTGGCGATTTTTTTGGACACGATGCCCGCCCACAAAGGGAAAAACGTTTGGATCGGGAAAAACGTGATCATCGACGGGCCGGTATTTCTCGAGGATAACGTGAAGATTTTCGAAAATACAAAAATCGTCGGCCCCTGCTACATCGGCAAAAATACCGTCATCGGGAACAACAATATTATCCGCGAGTCCCACATCGGTGCGGATTGCGTTACCGGATTTTCCACCGATATTACAAGAAGTTACGTCGGCGATACCTGCTGGTTCCACGAAAATTACATCGGCGACTCGGTGCTGGAGGGGAATATCAGCATGGGCGGCGGGGCGAAACTCGCAAATCTCCGGCTTGATGACGGGCAAATCGGCAGGTCGGGAAGGACAAAACTCGGAGCAGTGATCGCGGCCGGCGTACGGATCGGCATCAACGCATCCGTCATGCCCGGCGTAAAAATCGGAAAAAACACGTTCGTCGGTTCCGGGGTTGTCCTTGATAAAGATATGCCGGAGAACTCGTTCTGCATCGCCAAACCCGGCTACGTCGTCAGGAAAAATACGAAAACCGCGCCCGCACGAAAACCGTTCGTATGATACGGCCGGTTGTCATTCTCCACGGGTGGGGGTTGTCCGGCGGCACGTACCGCGCGCTTATCGGTGCATTGGAGAAAAAACGTATTACCGCGTTTGCCGTGGATTTTCCGAAGGATGAAACAAAGCCTTACGTGCTTTCCGATTACGTCGATTTTTTGCGGCGGTACGTACAAAAACATTCAATACGTAACCCCGTGCTGCTTGGTCATTCGTTCGGCGGCCGGGTTGCGTTACAATATCAATCGCGCCATCCGGTGCGGGCACTCATTCTTACCGGAACGCCGGGATTTACGCCGTTTGTCAAAAAAATATTTATTCTGTTTGCAAAAGCCGGGAAATTATTTTTTAATTTCGCGGGCATCCGTAATTCCTATTATTGGCTTTCCGGAGCGCGCGACTATCTGCGAGCACAGGGTGCGATGAAACAAACGTTTAAAAACGTCGTGGGTGAAGATTTGGCCGGTTACATGAAGGCGGTCCGCGTACCGACGCTGCTGGTGTGGGGAGCAAACGACAGGATAACGCCGGTATGGATTGCAGAAAAAATGCGCAAAACGATTGCCAACGCAAAACTTATCGTCATTGCCGGTGCAGATCACGGTGTTTCCTATAAAAAACCGAAAGAATTTGTCGGAGCAATCTATGATTTCCTGCAGTCTCTCTCCTAATACCGAACCGGATGACGTGTGGCTTGCGCTGCGGCTTCTCTTCTGCCCGTGGCGCTGGAAGCACGGCGCGGCAGTCCGGCGCGTTGAGGAAAAACTCGGAGGCACTGCGTTTGACAGCGGCCGGGGGGCGCTTTTTGCCATCCTTCGGTCGTTTGGTATCGGCCGCGGACACGAGGTTATCTGTCAGGCGTTTACGTGCGTTGCCGTTCCGGATGCGGTACGCGCGACCGGTGCCACACCGGTATTTGTGGATATCGATGAAACGTACACCATGTCCCTGACGGATGTAAAGAGAAAAATAACGCCAAAAACGAAAGCCATTATCGTCCAGCACACGTTTGGAATTTCAGCAAACATCGAAGAGATTAAAAAATGTAAGGTAAAGATTATCGAGGATTTTGCCCATGCGATGCACCTGCCGCTTCGGGGCGATGCGGGATTTTACAGTTTCGGACGGGACAAAGTGCTGTCGAGCGTTTTCGGGGGGATGGCCGTCGGCGTTAAGTTGAAGGCGTTTCAGAAAAAACTTGCGTACCCGCCGCATTTTTGGATTTTCCGGCAGCTTTTGCATCCGGTTCTTTTTGCCGTCATTTTACCGACGTACCGGATCGGACTGGGGAAAGTTCTCCTCGTGCTGCTGCAGAAAACCGGGCTGCTCTCAAAACCGAACGACGTCTCACCGGTCCCCAGAAAATATCCGAATGCGCTCGCGCTGCTGCTTACGAATCAGCTGAAAAAATTGGACAGGTATACAAAACAGCGGGAAGCGATAAGCGCGGTATATGGGAATAAACAGCCGTATTTGCGCTTTCCCGTACGCGTTGACAATCCGAAACCGGTTATTAATCGTTTAAAAAAATACGGCATTCTTCTGGGAAATTGGTATCACAACGTCATTGATCCGGCTGACCCTGCGTATCCCCGCGGTTCATGTCCGAACGCGGAAAAAATAAGCGCGCACGTCGTCAATCTTCCGACACGGATTTCCGTTAGTGAGGCAAAACGCATATGGAAACTCTTGTCGTAGGTCAAATGCGGACAAATTGTTATATCGCAGACGGGGTGATTATCGATCCCGGTGACGATGCGGAATATATCATGGCGCACGTACAAAATCCGCGGATGATCATCGCAACGCACGGACACTTCGACCACGTCATGGCGGCATACGCATTGCAGCTTGCATACAACATTCCGTTTTACATGCACCCCGATGATTTTTTCCTCCTGCGGCACATGCAGTCGTCGGCAAAACATTTTTTGGGTCTTAAGACCGTTGATCCGCCGCCGCAGCCGACGGCAATTCCCCGAAGCATCCGGTTTATCCATACGCCGGGTCACACGCCGGGAAGCATCTGTCTTCCGTTGGGCAACTCGCTCGTCGTCGGAGATACCGTATTCGCAGGCGGCGCCGTAGGCCGCACGGACTTTTCGTATTCGGATCCGATAAAATTGTCAGATTCTCTCAAAAAAATCCGTTCCCATCCAAAAGGGACTCGCATATTATCAGGACATGGGGAAGAATTCAGATTATGAATAAAACTGAATGGAATACCTTCGTGCGGGAGCACGCGCCGCATGCGCTGTTTCAGTCATGGGAGTGGGGAGAGGTCGAAAAAAAATTAGGCCACAGGGTGTGGCGGCTGGAATGGAACGATGCCGTGGCGCAGGTCGTCAAAGTTGCAGCGAAACGCGGTATATTCCTGCATGTGCGACACGGACCGGTAGGAAAAATTCATGTCGCGGATTTAAAACGGTTGGCACGGCAGGAGGGGGCATGGTTTATACGGATCAGTCCTCAGATTTCCGCATTTAGTGAAAAAGGGTTTGTTCCGGCGCCGATTCACGCGATGGACGCGGAGATTTCTTGGGTCCTGGATCTGGACAAAAGCGAAGAGGAACTGCTTGCCGGCATGCGTAAATCAACGCGCTATGAAATAAGGCACGCGCATGGCATACGCGTCCAGAAAACAAAAAATCTGGAAAGGTTTTTCCGTCTCTACGGCGAAACGAGTAAACGGCACGGATTCATACAGCACAAGGGTATTTTAGAGGAGCATGAAACGTTTGGCGGAATCTGTTATGTCGCGTCTGCCGGCGGGGAGGATTTGGCGGCGGCGGTTATCACGGATTTCGGCAGCGAGGCGATTTACCGGCACGGCGCATCGGTAAAAACAACAATCCCTGCATCGTACGCCATTCAGTGGCAGGCGATCCGTGACGCAAAAAATCGGGGGAAAAAACTGTACAATTTCTGGGGAATTGCGCCCGATGACGGTATATCACATCCATGGCGGGGACTAACGGTGTTCAAAAAAGGCTTCGGAGGCCGTGAGATACGCTTTATTCACGCACAGGATCTGCAGCTGTCACCGTTGTACCGCATTTCCCGGGCGGTTGAACTTGTGCGGAAAAAGCTCAGGGGGTATACTTGAGGGTAATGCGAAAACACGCCATTTCGTTTCGAAACGCATTTGCGGGTTTGTGGTGGGCGATAAAAACGCAGCCGAATTTCCGCGTACATCTGGTTCTTGCGGCGCTGGCCGTATTCCTGTCGGCGTACCTTGGCATTACGCGCTACGAGTGGGTGCTGATCGTTTTTACGATCGTGCTGGGGCTTTCCGCCGAGCTGGTCAATACCGCGCTCGAATCCATGACCGACCTCATTACGACTGAATGGCGGCAACAGGCTAAAATTGCTAAAGACGTGTCCGCGGGCATGATGCTCGTGACTGCTGCCGGGGCGGTGGCGGTTGCGGTATTTGTGTTTCTGCCGTATTTCAAATAATCATATGGTATTTTTGCTCGGCCTCGTCCTTTTTTCGTGGCTAACCGCAAGCCTTTTATACATACCGTTTATCCGGCTTCTTTACATATGGCGGATGCAGCGCCTGAAGCAGGAGACGCGCGACGCATTCAACAAACGGACGCCGATCTTTGACCGGTTCCATCAGAAAAAAGCCGGAACGCCGGTCGGGGGCGGGCTCCTTATTATCCTTCTGACGACGCTCTTTTTCCCGCTCACCCTCGCGCTCATGCGGTACTTCTGGCTTCCGGTTACCGCGGTATATCCGATCGGAAGCGAGATAAAAATTCTGTTATTTACGTTTCTCTCGTTCGGCGCGCTCGGACTGTTGGACGACGTCAAAAAAACGTTCGGCTACAGCTCGAAATTTTTCGGACTGCGGCTCCGGCACAAACTCATACTGGAAATCATCATTGCTGCGGTCATCAGTTTCTGGCTCATACTTGATCTTAAGATCGACATTTTTTACGTGCCGTTTCTGGGCGTGTTCCGGTTAGGTTGGTGGTACCTGCCGTTTTCAACGTTCGTCATCATCGCATTCGCCAATGCGTTTAACATCACCGACGGGCTCGACGGGCTGGCGTCGGGCATACTCATGATCGGGCTTGGTGCCTTCTGGTTTATTTCCGGCTCCATTTTAGACACGCCGCTGTCCATTTTTCTTGCAATATGGCTCGGGAGTCTCATCGCGTTTTTGTACTTCAACATTTATCCGGCGCGCATATTTCTGGGCGACGTGGGTGCGCTGTCGTTCGGCGCGACCATGGCGGTTGTGGGGCTTATTCTGGGCAAAGCCCCGGCGCTCGTAGTTATCGGCGGGGTATTCGTCGTGGAAGTCGCTTCCTCGCTCATCCAGCTGACGTGGAAAAAATTTTTCAACCGGAAAGCATTCGTCGTTGCACCGTTTCACCTATGGCTCCAGTATAAAGGCTGGCCGGAACCCAAAATCGTCATGCGGCTGTGGGTGATTTCGGTAATCTTCGCGCTGTTCGGGCTCTGGATCGCGCTATTAACGAGGATTCCGGCGGTGTAAACCCTTCAGAAGCATGAAAAACGCACCCATCGGTATCGTGGATTCCGGATTCGGCGGACTTTCCATATACAAAAGTATCGTAAAGCTTTTGCCGGGCGAATCGACCGTATACGTCGGAGATCACGCATATCTTCCGTACGGCGGCAAATCGAAACGGGAAATCCGCAGCAGAGTGCGCGCGCTTATAACGTTCCTGTTGACAAAACGCGCTAAAATGATCGTCATTGCGTGCAATACCGCGACGATTGCGGGTATCGACGTATACCGGTCATGGTTCCCGACCATTCCGATTATCGGGGTTGTTCCCGTTGTCAAAACAGCGGGCAGCCAGTCGGAAAAAAAAGCATTCGCAATTCTTTCGACGGTATTCACATCGAAAAGCGATTATCAGCGGGAGTTAATTAAAAAATTCGCGTCTCACGCGCACGTATATAATCTGGGATGTCCGAATCTTTTGGACTATGTAGAACGGGGACAGTGTACCCATCCGGCGGTAGAAAAAGAGTTGCGCAGCATTCTTGCGCCGTCAATCCTTGCGCACATTGACATCGTGGTATTGGGATGCACGCATTATCCGTTTTTGCGCCGCGCGATCCGTGCTATAGTAGGGAAGCATATCCGGATTTTGGATTCCGGAGGTGCGGTGGCGCGGCATGTGGACAGAATTCTGACGCACAATAAGATCACAGCGTTGAGAGGCCGGGCTCATCGCGTATTTTATTCGACAAAAGCGGATGCCTCGCTGTCCCGCGTCGCGTCGCTGCTTCTGGCGAAACCAACGGTCGTATCGTATGTCAGCATTTAAGGGAACATCTGTTGCAATACTCGGGCTGTCGGTTGAGGGCTTGGATTCCGTCAAATTTTTCCGCAGGGAGGGAGCAAAAATCTGGGGTTGCGACCGACGGACGAAAGAAGAATTAGGTCAAACTTACACTGATCTGGTCGGCGCCGTTGACGGTTTTCAGCTGGGCCCGGGATATCTGCGGCACCTTGACCGTTTTGACTACATAGTCCGTACGCCGGGTATGTCCCTTCGGATCCCCGAGCTTGCCGTTATTCAAAAAACGGGAAAGGAAATAACCAGCGCAACGAAACTATTTTTTGCACTTTGCCGCGCGCCGATTATCGGCGTGACGGGCACAAAGGGCAAGGGAACAACCAGTACGCTCATTGCGCGGATGCTTGCCCGCGGAGGAAAAAAAGTTTGGCTCGGGGGCAACGTCGGGGTGCCGCTTTTGTCGCAGGTGCGCAAAATAATGCCTGAGGACTGGGTTGTTTTGGAATTATCATCGTTTCAGCTGGAAGATCTTGCTGCCAGTCCGCATATTGCGGTAGTGCTGCGGACAACGCAGGAGCACCTGGCAAACCAGGATAAACTCGCCTCAAACTATCACGAGTCCCGTGCGGCCTATGTCGAGGCGAAAAAATCCGTCGTCAGGTACCAGAAAAAAGACGATGTGGCGGTTCTTAACGCGGATGATCCCACGAGCAGGTCGTTTGCCGGAGAAACGGCTGCCCGCGTTTTATTTTTCAGCCGCACGGATCGGGCAGCTGCCGCATACGTTGCAAACGACACCGTGTATACGCATCTGACCGGAGGTACGGAAAAAATCGTATCGCGCAGCGAAGTGAAACTGCGCGGCGTGCACAACCTCGATAATATTGCAGCGGCATCGGTTGCGGCCATTTCGGCGGGCGTTCGGCTTCCTGCAGTTCGGAAAGCCGCAATGGTCTTTGAAGGCCTGGAACACAGACTCGAAACCGTGGCTACCGTAGGGAACGTGCTGTACATCAACGATTCATTTTCGACGGTGCCGGAAACCGCAATTGCCGCGCTCGAGTCGTTTGAAGCGCCGGTTATTCTTGTTGCCGGAGGGTCGGAGAAGGGCTCGGATTTTACCCAGCTGGGCAGGGCAATCGCGAAACGCAACGTAAAAGTTCTTATCGCAATCGGCCTTATGACGGACAGGATCGTGGCCGCGGCCAGAGCCGGCGGCTATAAAGGAAAAATTATTACGGGATTACGCAGCATGCACGAGATTGTGCAACGCGCGCAGGGCGAAAGCAGTCCCGGTGACGTTGTCCTGTTGTCGCCTGCTGCGGCATCATTTGACATGTTTCACAATTACAAGGAGCGTGGGAAGCTATTTAAGCATGAAGTTTCACTTCTCTAAATCCGTACCTGACCGGTGGATTATCGCGATCGCCGTGACGCTGTCGCTGTTCGGGATTCTTATGGTCTACGATTCGTCGGTGGCAATCGCGATCCGTGATTTCGGCAACCAGTATTATTACGTGCAGGAACAATTCAAATGGCTTCTCGTGGGTTTTATTGCGCTTACCGTTTTTTCGTTCATTGACTACCGCGTGTGGTACCGGCTCGCGCTCCCGCTGCTTCTTGCGACCATGGTGCTTTTGCTTGCGGTATTCCTGCCGGGGATAGGCGTTGCGGCGCTGGGGGCACACCGGTGGCTCAACTTCGGCCTTTTCGTTCTGCAGCCTGCGGAGCTTGCGAAACTCACGCTCATCGTCTACCTGTCCGCATGGTTTTCACAAAAGGAGCGAGGACGGTTTTTCTCATTCGTGCTTCTTTTGGGCATGGTCGTCGGTTTAATTCTTATCGAGCCGGATCTGGGAACGGGCAGCATCATCGTGGCCGTCGCGCTCGTACTGTATTTTGCCTCCGGCGCCCCGCTTTTGCATTTTGCCGTCGTGGTCCCGGTGCTCGCGCTTGGCGTTATCGGGTTTGCGCTCATCTCCCCGTACCGCGCCGCGAGGTTGACGACATTCCTTCGGCCGAACGCGGATCCGCAGGGCGTGTCGTATCACATCCGGCAGGCCATTCTGGCAATAGGCTCCGGCGGCTGGATCGGTCTGGGGGTCGGACAATCGCGGCAAAAATACGAATACCTGCCCGAAGCAAATACCGACTCGATATTTGCGATCGTCAGCGAGGAACTCGGTTTTTTCGGCGCAGTCTCCGTCATCATCGCGTTCGTGCTTTTCATCGGCCGCGGATTCCGCATTGTTGCCAGAATTCCCGATGCGTTCGGAAAATTGCTTGCGCTGGGAATTACTGCCTGGGTTGCGATACAGACGATCATCAATTTGTCCGCTATGGTCGCGCTTATGCCGCTGACCGGCGTCCCGCTGCCGTTTATTTCCTACGGGGGGTCGAGTCTCATCATCATGCTTGCGGCAGTGGGAATACTTGTTAATATCAGTAAACGGGCAGTATGAAAACCATATTCATTACCGGCGGACACGTTACTCCAGCGCTGGCGCTTATGGATGAGCTTTCGGGCGGGGATATTGCGGTCACGTTTATCGGCAGAAAATACGCAGTGGAAGGAAAGCGCCACACAGCAGCGGAGTATGACGTGGTGCGGCAGCGGGGGATCCGGTTCCTGCCGATCAGCGCCGGCAGACTGCAGCGGACGCTGACGTTTCATACGATTCCTTCGCTTTTTAAGGTTCCGATCGGTTTTATTCAGGCATTGTGGTACGTATTGATGCAGCGGCCTTCAGTGATAGTGAGTTTCGGCGGATACGTCGGCCTGCCTGTTGCACTTGCCGGATGGATCCTCGGCGTTCCGGTATTAACCCACGAACAAACGAGAGCATCCGGCCTTGCCAACAGAATCATCGGGGCTGTCGCCACGCGCATATGCGTCACGTTTCCCGAGACTGCAGCGGATTTTCCGGCTGCAAAAACGGTAGTTACCGGGCTACCGATGCGGCGGGCGCTGTTTAGTCCGGGGCGGGCGGTTCTCCGCAAAAATGCAGACGCAAAACTTCTGTACATAACCGGCGGGAGTCTTGGTTCGCAGTCACTGAACGAAATTATCGCACCGGTTCTTGAGACTTTGACGAAAACATACGTCGTTGTTCATCAGACGGGAAACTGGCAGCAGAATAATTTTATTACTGAACGGTACGTTGCAAAAAAATTTTTTTCCGAAAACGAACTTGCGTGGCTGTACCGTCATGCGCACATCGTGATCGGCAGGGCAGGAGCCAATACCGTACTGGAACTGGCGGCAACCGGTACCGTTGCGGTTCTCGTCCCGCTGCCGTGGTCCGGTCAGGATGAACAGCAGCAAAATGCACGGTGGCTTGCCGACCGCGGGGGCGCACGTGTGCTTTCGCAGACCGGGTTAACCGGCGATTCCCTTCTGTCAGCCCTCCGCAGCGTTGAACGCGAGTATTCCCCGTTGTTGCGCCGCGCAAAATCGCTTGCCCCGGCAATCCCAAGAGACGGAGCGGCTCGCCTGGCGAAAGAAGTCCGCTCGCTTCTTGGCATGCGCGTATGATTCGCGCGGGTATCGGATACAGCGTCCTGTTTCTGCTTTTTTTAACCGGTGCATTTTTTCTGGCAAACAGGGTGTTTATCATACGCACGATCCGCGTGACCGGCGCGAATATCCAGCTGGAAATTAATAAAAAACGGCTGCCCAAAACGCTCGTCTTTTTCCCCTCTGCGAAACTCCGCAGCGAACTGCTGCGCGAGAATCCGGCGCTCGCGGATCTGCGGTTTGAAAAACAGTATCCCGGTACGCTGGTCGTTGCCGTGCGGTTGCGCGAGTCGGTTGCCGCGCTTTCGACCGGTAACCGCCGCGTGGCGCTGGACGAAACGGGCGTTGTTTTGGGGGACGAGTACGGCGCCGGTTTGCCGGTCATCTATGCCACGGTGCCGTTGATACGAACAGGGCAGCGCATCGAAGACCCGCGCATCACGCAGAGCCTCGCGTTTCTTGCCGGCATGCGGCAAATCCTTCCGATTGCGTCCCTGACCGTTGCGGATGACGGGACCATACGCGCAAATGCCGCGCAACTAACCATACTATTTACCCAGACAACACCTGTTCCCAGGACGCTGGCTACTTTACAACAGCTCATCGCGGGGTTTAGAATAAAAGGTACACTGCCCGCTGTTATCGATGTGCGGTTTGATAAACCAATTGTAACCTTTTGATTTTTTTATGGCGCGCGACCAGATAGTTTCCGGCATTGACGTCGGAACGAGTAAAATTAGTACCCTTATTGCCACAGTTCCCGAAGAAGGCGATCCGCGCGTGATCGGCGTTGCAACGGTCGCAAGCCGCGGTCTTCGTAAGGGGCAGGTCGTGAACATCGAGGAGGCAACGGCTGCGATATCGCTTTCCATTGAAGGAGCCGAACGGATGGCCGGCACGCAGGCAACGCGCGCACTGCTGTCGGTGGGAGGCGCGCATATTGCATCGCAGAATTCCCACGGCGTCGTGGCGGTCGCCGAACCGGACAAGGAAATAGGACCCAATGACGTTGCGCGTGTAGTGGAGGCGGCAAAAGCGGTATCGCTTCCGTCTTCGCGGGAAATTCTCCACATTCTGCCGCGCGGGTACGTCGTTGACAGTCAGGAGGGCATCGTTGATCCGGTCGGGATGACGGGCGTCCGGCTTGAGGTTGACACGCATCTGGTAACCGGCGGTACCACGGCGGTAAGAAATCTGCGCAAATGCGTCGAGGAGTTGGGCGTGGACGTTGCGGCAATGGTGTTCGGAGGACTGGCTTCATCCATCGCGACGATTACCGACACGGAAAAGGAACTGGGCGTTGTACTTATTGACATCGGCGGCGGCACCACGGACGTTGCGATTTTTGTCGAGGGCGCGCTTTCATACTCATCGGTTATCCCGATCGGAGCCATAAACATTACGAAGGATCTGGCAGCAGGCTTACGGGTTTCTCTTGAGAGCGCGGAGAAAATTAAACTCATGCTGGGTGCGGCACCGAAAGTTCCCGCGGTTCCCGATGAGGCGGACAGGACGAAATCGGCAAAAATCGAGAAAAATGACGAGCTGGACGTCTCGCGTCTCGGGCTTCCTGAGGAACTGCACATGCTTTCTCGAAGGACGCTTGTCGAGGGCATCATCAAACCGCGCCTCAATGAAATTTTTACGATGGCCGGACTGGAAATTAAACGGAGCGGTTTCGGCGGCATGACGCCGTCGGGAATCGTGGTAACCGGCGGCGGTGCTCAGACCGTCGGCGCCGTTGAAGCGGCACGAAGAAACCTCGCGATGCCGGTGCACATCGGCATTCCAAGAAAAGTGACCGGTCTTATCGATGAAATCATGACGCCTGCATATGCGGCTGCGGTGGGGCTGCTGCTGTACGGCGCCCGGGGGAATTTTGAAGAGCCGGGCAGCGTGTTTAAGGGATTCGGAAAAATCGGAGAAAAAGTGCAAATAAGAGGACTTGCAGGAAAGGTGATTGATCTGGTAAAGTCATTTATGCCCTAACCTACCCACTGCCCCCGGTATTATGCTCATAAAACCAGACATTGCGCGGTTTGCCAAAATCAAGGTCATCGGCATCGGCGGCGGCGGATGCAACGCCATCAACTCGATGATTTTAGTGAGCCAGATAAGCGGCGTGGATTTTTTAGGCGTCAATACCGATGCGCAGGCGCTTCTGACGTGCCAGGCGCAGACAAAGATCCAGATCGGCGAAAATCTCACGCGGGGTCTGGGCGCCGGCGGTAATCCGGAAATCGGTAAACAGGCGGCTGAGGAATCGCGCGAAAAGCTCAAGGAATTTTTGCGCGACACCGACATGGTGTTTTTAACCTGCGGCGAGGGCGGCGGCACGGGCACCGGCGCAACGCCGATTATCGCGGAGATCGCCAAGGAACTCGGAGCGCTGACCGTTGCGGTCGTGACCAAACCGTTCCAGTTTGAAGGGACGCGCCGGATGGTGACGGCTGAGGAAGGCATTGCGAACCTCAAAGATAAAGTGGATACGCTCATCGTTATTCCCAACCAGCGGCTTTTGGAAGTCATTGATAAGAAAATGACGCTGTTAGACGCGTTTCGCGTGACGGATTCGGTTCTGGGGCAGGGAGTGCAGGGGATCGCAGATCTGATTACGATGCCCGGGCTTATTAACGTGGACTTTGCCGACGTGCGCACGATCATGACCAGCGCCGGATCGTCCCTGATGGGCATAGGTACCGGCGTCGGCGAAAACCGCGCGGCCACGGCGGCACGGACGGCAATTTCATCGCCGCTTTTGGAAATGTCGATTGACGGAGCCAAGGGCGTGCTTTTCAATATCACCGGCGGCAAAGATCTCACCATGGCGGAGGTGGATGAAGCGGCCAAACAGATCGCTGCGGCGGTTGATCCGGATGCGAATATCATTTTCGGTGCGACGATTGACGAGAATATGGTAGACCAGGTGAAAATTTCGGTCATTGCCACGGGGTTTGACGAGACCAAGAAGCGGCTCCGTGAACTTTCGGGCCGAAGTTACGGTGCGGCATCTCAGCCGCAGCAGCCGACCGTTTCCCAAACGTCAAACATGAAACCCCCTCCGGCTCCGCCGGTGATTTCAGACGACGAGCTTCCTCCCGAAGAGGACGAATTCGACATCCCGGCGTTTTTGAGACAAAGAAGTTAGCCTACGAGGATTATCCTTGAAGTATTAAAAAAGTGTGATTTAAGTGTTGTCGGTGTCGGATTACCCACCGATAATACCCCACTCAATTTTTCTCTTGATATTCCCAGTAATCAGGTAGTAAATCCGCCTATAGCCCTCGCGACAGCGAGGGGCTTAGGTGAAGTCAGTAACACAGCCTAAGCAATGCATAGATGCAATATTTCTAAGTTATTTTCTAATGTTCTTGCGAGGAATATTTAAGAGTAGCTTGGGGTTTGAGCGTAGGGATTAATTCATTTTAATCCCTATATATGAAATCCCATTTATTTATTAAGAAGGAATCCTAATT
The DNA here is from genome assembly GCA_964461825.1 of uncultured Gammaproteobacteria bacterium. Lineage (GTDB taxonomy): Bacteria > Patescibacteriota > Microgenomatia > UBA10105 > UBA927 > XYB1-FULL-47-11. The sequence continues at coordinate 22,413 of CAYWVJ010000003.1, read as the reverse complement.
TGCTTTTACTGACCAAACGGTATTTTACAGACGCCGGTTTTAGTACCATTTGGATTGTAATAACAATTATCAGAGCTACAAAAATAGAAATTCCCTTCCATTGTACATTTAGATAGGTCTGGATGTGATGGTGCTACATAACGTACGGCTGCTGTTGGAGTTGGAGTCGATATGATGGATTTAATTTGGCTGCTTAAACTTGCATTTTCTGAGGTTAATTGCGTAATACGATCATTGTTTGTAGCTATTGTTTGCTGAAGATTATTTATTTGCAATTTTTGAGCGTTAATTTCTTTCTGTGTATTCCAATAAAGGTAAAATCCCGCTCCAAGCAATATAAGAAAAATGAGTATAATTATAATTTCCTTTTTGATATACATATAAATCCTTTTATCTAGCCTAATTATACAACCAGTTGTATAATGTGTATACTATTTTTATTAGTGTCAATAGAGCGTATAGCGCGTCTAAACAATCTAAATTATTGACAAGGAGATTCTAATAGTGTATTATATAAACATAAACGCCTCGTCCATGCGAAAGCCCGACGAGGTTTTTTAGTGGTATACTTTAGATAACATGGAGAATACTTATTTATTTATTGACGGTGAAAACTTTTTATTCAAACTAGAAGATGCACTCATGCAAGAAGGTGTCAAAAAAGACAAAATAGATAGTATTCACGTTGATCTAAAAAAACTTCTCTCTTTATCAGTGCCAAACGAACATATAGACAAATTTACTTTTTATGCTGCAAAATTACGAGAATATCATGAGTTTCCTGAAACACTAAAAAAATCCAAGGAGTTAATACAAAAACAACGAATACTGAAAACGTCATTGGAAAAGCAGGGATTTGAATTTATTTTAGCAGGTAACGTAAGACCACAGATCGTTATGTTTAATGGCAAATCCCGTATCACATTTAAGGAAAAAGGCGTTGACGTAAGGATTGCTGTTGATCTCGTTTCTTCTAGTTGTGATAGGGCAATAAAAAAAGCAATCGTTTGTAGTTCTGATTCTGACTTACAACCCGCAATTGCTGAAGCGAGAAGAAGGGGAGTAGAAGTTATATATTTGGGCTTTGAGAGTAATCCAAATAAAGGATTAATGTATACAACAAATAAATCCATCCTCTTTAGAAATAGTGAAATAAAACAGTGCGTGCCGATTCTTGATTGATTTTGTTCTTTATCTCTGATACATTTTCCCCAGTAGACTGAAAAATGCTAGATTATTTTGTTGTTTCTCACTAGAAGTTGAAGCGTATTGACATGTTTGTCCTATAAATCCCCCCATTCCTGCGGCAGCGGAGCTAGGCTACGAGGATTATCCTTGTAGGAACGTGCAGGAAGCTGCCGCCCCCGGAGCTGGAGTTATAGCCGCTCGTCCTTTATAATAAACCTTAAAGTTGAATAAGCTTTATGGTTCAATAGAAGGAGAGCGGTTTTATAATGCCTAAGTTTAATCCGGTCTCAGCACAGGTCAACTTTCCCGAACTCGAGGAGCGGGTGCTCACGTACTGGAAAGACAATAAAATTTTCGAAAAGTCGGTAGCGCGCGATTCGCCAAACGGCAACTGGACGTTCCTGGACGGCCCGCCGTTTATCACCGGACTTCCGCATTACGGCACGCTGCTCTCGAGCATTCCCAAGGATCTTTTTCCGAGGTATAAAACGATGCAGGGCTTCCGCGTGCGCCGCGTATGGGGCTGGGACTGCCACGGCCTGCCGGCGGAAAACAAGGTCGAGGCAAAACTCGGCATCAAACGCAAAAAAGACATTGAGGAAAAAATCGGCGTCGGGAAGTTTATCGCCGAATGTAAAGCGTACGTGTCGGCGGTTTCCGGCGAATGGGAATGGTACGTGGACCACGTCGGCCGATGGGTGGATTTTACGAACGCCTACAAAACCATGGACGTGCCGTACATGGAAACGGTGATGTGGGTTTTCAAACAGATGTACGATAAAAATCTCGTGTACAAGGGGCTGCGGGTTTCCCTGTACTGTCCGCATGACGTGACGCCCATTTCGAATTTCGAAGTTGCGATGGATGCGGACAACTATAAGGAAGTGACTGAGCCCACTGCGGTGTTTATGTACCGGCTGGCGGATGAGCTCGATACGTATTTTCTTGCGTGGTCCACGACGCCCTGGAACAAAATCGCGACGCCGGCACTTGCGGTGAATCCGAAATTGACATACATAAAAGTTAAACAAGGTGACGAAAAATATATTCTCGCGAAATCCACGGCCGGTATGCTGACGGGCGAGCCGTATAAAATTATCGAAGAATTTCCCGGTGAAAAACTCGTCGGAAAGAAATTCGTTCCGCACTACGATTTTTATCCGGTCGACAAAGGCAAGAAAGCATTCGTCGTAATCCCCGGCGATTTTGTGACGGCGGAAGAAGGGACGGGCATCGTGACCATCGCCGCATACGGTGAAGAGGACCTGGCGGTCATGCAGAAAGAAAACATCCAGATCGTACTCCATGTCGACGAAGAAGGGGTTATGAAGCCGGACGTGCCCAAGTGGGCCGGCAAATATTATCTCGACGTTGACCCGCTCGTCATCGAGGATCTTAAAAACCGCGGGCTCATTTACCGGATCGATCAGTATACCCACGCCGTGCCGACGTGCTGGCGATGCCATACGAGGCTCTATTATGCCCCGCAGGATGCATGGTACGTAAACGTGCAGGCGCTGAAGGAAAAAATGAAGGCGACGAACGAAAAAGTTAATTGGTACCCGGACCATTTCAAGTACGGCAGGTATCTCAAAAGTCTGGAGAACGCGCCGGACTGGTGCATATCGCGCAGCCGGTACTGGGGCAGTCCCGTGCCGGTGTGGGAATGTGCAGACGGACACCGGTTCGTGCCCGGATCCATCGCCGAACTCGAACAGGCGTCGCATACGAAAATTTCCGATCTTCACAAACCCGGCATTGACGAGGTCGTCGTTCCCTGTGCACAATGCGGCAAAGACTCGCGCCGCGTCCCTGAGGTGCTTGACAGCTGGATAGAGGCGGGCAGCGCGCCGTTTGCCGAGCGCCATTTTCCGTTTGACACATCGCTGAAGCTTACGGAATTTTTCCCGCCGGATTTCATTACCGAGTATACGGGGCAGATCCGCGCGTGGTTTTACGTGCTGCACGTCATTGCAACTGCGATTTTCGATTCGCACGCATTTAACAACGTCCTTGTTTCGGGCGTGATTTTGGGAACCGACGGCAGGAAAATGAGCAAAAATTACGGCAACTATCCTGACCCCAAAGAAATGCTTGCGAAATACGGCGGCGATGCGCTGCGGCTGTATCTTCTGGGATCGCCGGTGATGCACGCGGAAGACATACGGATTTCGGAGACGGATTATAAGGCGCAGGTTCGGGGCACACTGCTTCTGTTATGGAACGTTTATAACTTTTTCGTGACGTATGCGAGTGCCGACAACTGGCAGCCGTCAGATAAACCGTTTACACCAACGCATGTGATGGATCGATGGATACTATCCCGTATGAATGGCAATATCAGAATCATGACTGAAAAAGGATATGAGAAATATGATACCCCAGAAATTGTTGGGCAGGCATGGATTTTCATGAGAGATCTCTCACAGTGGTACGTCCGGCAAAGCCGAACTCGTATCGGGCCGGAGGCGTACCAAACGCTCTGGACCGTGTTATCAGAGTATTCGAAAGCGCTCGCGCCGCTTATTCCGTTTGTTTCGGAAGAGATCTACCGCAATCTGACCGGAAAAGAATCCGTGCATCTTGAAGCATGGCCGGCTGCAGGCAGGGTTGATGAGGATCTTGAGAACGAAATGCTGCTGGCCAGACGCGTCGTGGAAGCCGCCCACGCGATCCGTAAGGAACAGAAAATCCGCGTACGCCAGCCGCTTTCGTCGATGACCTGCACGACCCCGGTGGCGCTTTCACAGACGCTGCCGATTATCGAACAGGAAGTGAACGTCAAAAAAGCAGTAAATTCCGTCGGGGAATTCAGCGTAACATTGGATACAACGCTCACGGACGCGCTGCGCGCTGACGGCACTGCGCGGGATCTGGTCCGCGAGATCCAACTGCTGCGTAAAGGGCAGAAATGCGCGATCAGTGCGCGTATCGGCGTCACGCTGCCGGAAAAATACAAAGCGCAGCTTTCGCCGGATCACCTTGCGTATATACAGAAAGAAACGCTCGCGGACACGGTTTCATGGGCAGACACGCTTACCATTTCGACTGGATAACGGCGGTTATCCTTTTCTGCATCGGCAGTCTCGGACTGTTTATTCTTCTGTCGATCAGTCCGTCGCTGTTTATCTCGCAGCTCTTATATCTTGCGGTCGCATTTTTTCTCATGATTTTCCTTTCGCGCGTCGACGGTGAGATTCTTTGGTGGTTTGCGCCAATCGGATATGTTCTGGCGAACGTATTCCTGCTCGTGAGTTACCTCGGGCCGTCAATCCGCGGCGCGACGCGCTGGATACTCTTGTTCGGCGTACAGCTGCAACCCTCGGAACTCGTGAAACCTTTCTTGCTGCTGGCGTTTGCCTCGTTCATTGCAAAATATCCGCCGCGCAGGATTACCAATCTGCCGCTGCTTCTGGGGCTGTTTGTCGTTCCGTTTTTTCTCGTTTTCCGGCAGCCGGATTTGGGAAGCAGCATCGTGTACGCGGCGTTTTGGCTAACGATGCTCCTGGCCGGCGGGTTGCCCGTCTGGCTGTTTGCCGCAGTGCTTGGTGTCGCGGCGGCTAGCATTCCGGTCGTGTGGTCGCATCTGGCGTCCTACCAAAAATCACGGATCGCGACCTTCGTGAATCCCGGCATCGACCCCAAAGGAGCCGGTTACAATGCGCTGCAGGCAATGATTGCCGTGGGCAGCGGAAAACTGTTCGGCAGAGGGTTGGGTTTGGGCACGCAATCGCACCTGCGGTTCTTGCCCGAGTACCACACGGATTTCATATTTGCGACGCTTGTCGAGGAGCTCGGCTTTTTCGGCGGACTGCTGCTGCTTGGAGGATACGCGACGCTGCTGTTACGGATCGTATGGCCGCTTACGCGCGGCGTTGTTTCCGACGGCCGCGTATTCACGTACTCGTTGGGGCTCGTTGCGATGCTCCTTGCGCAGATTTTCATCAACGCCGGCATGAACATGGGGCTCGTGCCCATCACCGGCATTACGCTGCCGTTCGTTTCCTACGGCGGAAGCTCCATTCTTTCGACCGGTATTTCGTTCGGTATATTGTGGGCCATTGCGCGGCGCGCCCAATCTTGATAAAATCAATCCATATGTTTGCCGTTGTGGAAATGGCAGGAAAGCAGTACCGGGTTGCGGTCGGCGACGTGCTGCGCGTCAGCAGCGTTGAAGGAAAAGCGGGTGAGACGATCGAACTGCCGCACGTGCTGCTTCTTTCCGACGGGAAAAAGGTAAAAATCGGCACGCCGACGGTAAAAAGCGCGGTCGTGAAGGCAAAAATTCTTTCGCAGGGAAAAGGAAAAAAGGTAGACGTGCGGCGTTTTAAGAGTAAAGTTCGGTACCGGAGGCACACGGGAATGCGCCCGAACGAGACGACTCTTGAGATTCTCTCGATCGCATGAACCGCTATCTGTATATTCTCGGCCGAACGCCGGAACTGGCGTTTTCGGAACTTCAGACGTTTCTTCCCGATGTTACGAGAGTTCAGCCTGATGTTGCCCGAAGTTCCGTTTTTATTCCGATCGACCGGCTGGGCGGCACGGTAAAGATCGCCGAAGTGGTGCGTTCGCTCTCAATTGCGAAAAATAGCACGTTCGGGATAAGCGTCTACGGCGGGGAAAAAATACCGCGCAAAACGCTCGAAGAGCTAAAACGCACGTCGGGGGCAGCGCGGTTTGTTGAGCCGCACGAAGGACCGGCACTTTCCACGGTCGTCGTTGCGAAAAACAGGATTGACGAATTTATTCTTGCGGGTGACATCGTTGCCAAAACCGTTGCGGTGCAGCCGTTTGAGGAGTGGAGCAGGCGGGATTTCGGCAGACCGAACAGCGATCCGCGTTCGGGCATGCTGCCGCCGAAAGTTGCGCGGATGGTCGTCAACATCGCGGGTGCGGGAAATGGCAAGACGCTATTGGATCCGTTTTGCGGCATGGGGACGGTGATGGTCGAAGGCGCGCTTTCGGGCTGGCGCGTGATCGGCAGCGATCAGTCACCGGATGTCGTTGCCAAAGCGCGCGAAAATCTCGACTGGGCAGGGGTTACGGGCTATACGGCGTTCGTTTCGGATGCGACGCACGTTTCCGAACATCTTCCGCCTGCATCGGTTGACGCAATCGTTACCGAACCGTTTATGGGTAAGCAGGTCGTCAGTTATCAGCCGTCAGTCATCCGAAATCTCATCAGGGGTCTTGAAAAATTGTACATCGGCTGTTTAAAAGATTGGCGTGCGGTTTTAAAAAATCACGGCGTGGTGGTCATTGCCCTGCCGCAGTATTCGGCAGGCGGAAAAACATATTTCGTGAAAAAAGTCATTGACATGTGTGAAATCCTTGGCTATACTACGCTGACCGGACCCATAGAATACGGAAGGGAACACGCAGTCGTCAAACGGGTATTTTATAAATTGCAATCTACGATCTAACATCTGGTATCTATCGTATGGCACACGTAAAAGCAGGCGGCACGGCAGCAGGAAATAAAGATTCAGTCAGCAAACGGCTGGGCGTAAAGATTTTCGGCGGCCAGACGGCAAAACCCGGCGCAATCATCATCCGGCAAAAAGGAACAAAAGTACATCCGGGATCGGGCGTGCGCATCGGCCGCGATTTTACGATTTACGCAGTAACCGGCGGCGTGGTAAATTTTTCGAGAAAATTGGGAAAGAAACTGGTTTCCGTCATCACTGCCTGACGGCAGGCCTGCCTAAGAGAACGAACACATGGCTGACACACAACAGGTATTGCATTTGGACATCGACGTCATTCAGGCAAACCCCCTGCAACCCCGCGGTCTTATTTCGGCGGAATCGCTCGGGGATTTGATGAATTCCATCAAAGAGCACGGCATCATCGAACCGCTCGTGGTGGCTAAAACACCCGCGGGGTATCAGATCATCGCCGGTGAACGGCGGTGGCGCGCAAGCAAGCTCGCGGGTTTGACCACCGTGCCGGTTATCGTGCGCGAAACAACCGCCAAAGGAATGCTGGAGATGGCGATCGTGGAAAACGTCCAGCGCGAGGACTTAAATCCCATCGAGCGCGCACAGGCGTTCCAGCGGCTTATCGAAGAATTCGGGCTGCCGACGTCGGAGATAGCCAAGCGCGTCGGAAAAAGCGAGTCGTACGTGTCAAACACCATGCGTCTTTTGGCCCTTCCCGACGCCATAAAGGACGGAATCATCTCGGGTGCGATTACCGAGGGCCACGCGCGGGCGATTGCGGGTTTGGGCGAAGTGAAGCTCATGGTCGAGGCGTACAAGACGATTCTTGCGGAGTCGGCGTCGGTGCGCCGTGCGGAGGATTTAGCAAGAAGGCTCAAAGCGCAGGCAAATATCAAAGCCACGCACCGCGTTGAGCGGATTCACAGCGATGAACTCGACGTGATGGCAAAAGACCTGGCGCAGGCGGTCAACGGGCTGGTCAAAATTACGCAGTCGAAGGTCGAGGCGCGGCTCGTGTTTGTCATCCGCGGCAGTCTTGAATCAACCTCAAAAGTCCTCAAATTGATCCACGAGAAAATGGGAAAGTAATCCGTCCTATTTAATGCTATATGTCGGGCGGGGGAGAGCGCCCAATTGAGAGAACGGCCAGTAGCGGAAAATTGCCGTGCCGATAAAATCCTGCAGGCCGATCGGTCCGAATTCCCGTGAGTCGCTCGAATGCGGCCGGTTGTCGCCTGCCACGAAATAGCTGCCCGGCGGCACCACCGTACACTGATTTTCCCCAAGGTACGATCCGCCGAAAATCGGCGTATCCGGCGCCAAATACGGCTCCTCCACTTTCTGGTCGTTGACGTAAAATGCGCTGTTTTTAAGGCATACGGTTTCGCCGGGAATGCCGATAATGCGCTTGATATAATCAATTTCCTTGTTCGCCGGAGACTTAAAAATCACGACGTCGCCGCGTACCGGTGCGCGCAGCTTGTAGAGAATTTTACTCGTCAGGATAAATTCGCCGTTGCGGAAATTGGGCTCCATGGATGCGCCGTTTATTTCCTGCGGCGACATGATGAAGAGGTATACCATCACGAGAATTGCCAGCACGACGACGATTCCCTGCAAAAAATCAAAAATCGCAGCTACCGCGCGTTTTATCCCGCCCATATAGCACCTAGTGTACGTGATATAATACGGGTGGTCAAGAAGGGCGGTTAGCTCAGCTGGCAGAGCGTTTCATTGACATTGAAAAGGTCATAGGTTCAAGTCCTATACCGCCCACCCATGAGGAATGCGTGGATCTGGCCGGGAATCGTCGCGGGACTGCTCATCGCATTTGAGATCTATAACCGTTTTTATCCGTGCCGCGACGGATTATTTATCGGAGCATGCGGTTCCGCGCGTGCGATGCTGTACATAGCGGCAGCAGTTGACCTTATCCTTTACGCTGTTGCGTCGGAAATTTACCGTTTTATCTGTAAAAGAAAAGGAAAAAAGGCATCAACTGCGGTATTTATAAGTATCGGCATTGCAAGCGTTCTGGTTATGTATGTTGGCATCCGCTACGGGTATCTGGCAGCCGCAATTTTTTGGATTTTTGCGCATCTACTTGATCTTCATTGGCTGGTGCCCTTGCTTACTGCAGTGCGTCTTCTGTAGGGTTGTCAGGATCAAAGATGAGGGTTTTACTAAATGGAAGTTTTCCGTTAAACGAGTATTCCTTCCACAGGTTCCGCCCGTTTTCGAGAAATTGCCCTACATAAACCCGTGTGGTATCCGACTTGGGAACGACGGCAAGGCGGTACGATCCGCGTTTCGGATTGGAGAACCCGATCATGTTCTGGATATCCTTCCGTACCGCCTGCGAAGGATCAGTCATGGTGCTCGTTGCCGGGTACGCGATGACGGTAAGCGCACTTTTTATTTCTGACGGCTGAGCGGCGCTGTTTTGCCACGGAATTCCCAGCAGCGAAAAAATCGTCTGCATGCCGGTGGGCGAATTCACGAGCCCCGAATGGGTCGCAGTAATCTCCGTATTGTCGACGTTCGCAAGGCGAGAAGCCAGTGACAGTACCGTGCCGTCGCCTGCGGTGCTTGTTTCTGTCTTCTGCGGTTTTCCATCAAGCCAATTATTGTATTTACGATCGCCGTTCGTGGGGTCTTTTACATCCAGACCCGAAAGCGTGGAAAATCCGGTCCCGGATACGGTTTTTATGCGTGAACCTTTAAAACTATTTGCTATTGGCGCAAGCGGCCACGTATTATCCGCGTCAGCGGCAGACCGCGTTTCTTGTGTTTTCACATCGGTAAGATACGGAAAACGCGGCAGGAGATTTCCTATGGAAGGTATAAGGTCTCTGACGACGTCCCTGTTTGTTTTTGCCCTCAATTTTCCGCAGACATTTATAATTGTTGTCATGCCGATACGGGCGAGCATGTTATCACTCCAGACTTCGCCGGCCGACCATGCCGGATATGCCCCGACAGCGCCCTGAAACGGCGTACCAACGGCAATAAAATTCCGTATTTTGTTGGTCTCATCGGTTGTTTGGTCAAGATAGGATTTTCCAAGCAGTCCGCCCAGACTGTGACCGATAAGATCAACTTTTTCCGTATCAAGCGTTGAAGACGCTAATTTATTCGCAAGGACAGGCGCCGTATGCGTGATTCCCCACCGCCAGTCATAAGGAAAATAGAAGGCAATTTTACCCGACGAATTAAGTGTATCGAATAATGGCTGGTATACGTCGTACCCTATGTAGGGAGTGATCGTCCACGACTCCGGATTCGTTTCATTGAGGCGGCAGTTGAGCAGTGCTTCGGTGTTCCATGAGCCTCCGAAGCCAGGAACGATAAAAATTTTTTTCGTTTCCGGTGTCACGCCGGGTAAATTTGAGAGCGGCGCCTCCGCGTACCCGATTTGCCATCGCCAATCGTTCAGATTCTGGGGATTCATTACGCCGTATGCAGAGTACCACAACTTAAGTTTATTATCCTCGATAAGAATAAACGGGGAGGCAATACTTTGACTTTCCCAAAGATAGCTATTACGGTCAAACACGGGATTGAGATCGGATGGTTTATTCCAGTTAATACCATCTAAAGAATTTGCATATACTATTCTTGTTGGCAGATCCCCTGGTCCTGTCGCATAAAACATGTGGTATTTTCCATATGCGAAAAAGACGTAAGGGTAACTCAAATTATCGTATTCCCACGCCTCAGTTTTTACGATAATTGGGTTGCCGTTGTTCTGTTTGGTCCAGCTAACGCCGTCTGGAGAGGTTGCATATCCAATTGCCCACTTTCCGCCGCCAGAACTTCCTGTATACCACATGCGATAGCCAGTACCATCGTAAATGACTGATTTTCCACGTGCCAATCCTGCGCTATCAAATTTACCTTGCGTTCCCGTTAATACTGCAGACGAATATTTAGTCCACGTTTGCCCGTCTGTTGATGTAGCGTACCGAATACCAGATTGTGGTGGATTGTAGGCGTCATACCAAATTTTATATGAGTTATCATTTTCTTTTATTATGAAGGGGTCACTCGATTCGGCTTCCTGGAGATCGGATAATCCTTGAAATAATAGAATCGAAGCATTTCTTGTCCATGCGTTTGTGCTTTTATCCATTTGCGCGTAACCAAGCTTCCAATGGTCAGACGTTCCTCCATTGTATGTACCATGTCCCGCGTACCACATACCATATGAATTACCCTGATTGATAAGAAATGAATCTAAAACTTGCACAGAATCCCAATTGGTTTGATCGGGAGAAAATACGGGTTGTGAATTCTTAATAAATCCAAATCCGGCACTGACAGAAGATAAGGGAACAAAGAATAAAAGAAATAATGCTAATAAGAAAGGAATAGTGGGCAGTTTATAAGTCATGATACAATACTCTCTTAGCTATTAGAACACTATTAAAAGAAAAAATATATGAGGTATATTACAAAACCCAATTCTCATTTGAGGCTGGAAGAGAACTATCATGATCAAATCGCAAGTTTTTATAATGATAGGAGTAATAAGGATTTTACTTGGGAGATTCCAGAAAAAATTTTTTTACTGAGAAGAGAGTATTTTAAACGAGGAACGGTAGTACTTGATATGGGTTGCGGTCCTGCCGTTTCTGTTCGAAGGATTTTGAACACAAAAATTGTTAATGCGATCAAATATATAGGAGTTGATGTTTCCCGTGAGTTGCTAAAATTTGCAAAGAAAAATATCCCTTCTGGTCGATTTATTCATGCAGATATGGCAACAGTGATGTTGCCAACAAAATCAGCGGATATTATTTTATCTTTAGGCGCTCTTCATCATACAATAAATAAAACCAAAACACTCAATCATTGGTATAGAATACTTAAACATGGTGGTTACATTTTCCTTCGCGAACCAATCTATGAGTATTTAAAACAAGGTACAGGGGAGAGTCCGATTGAAGAAGGAATAAAATTGAAGGAGCTATATAGGTTTGTAGAAAAGAATAAAATGAAAATCGTGAGAATTACATTTTTCAACACCAACGCATTTCATTTTTTTAATAAAGTGATGAACAAATTCGGTTTGGCGAGATGGCGAAGAAGTAAAATATTATGGTATCCAATTGTTCTTGTGGATTCCTTGCTGGCGAATTTACGAAATCTATCGAGGTTTTTTGAGCCACAGGCATTTGCAGTTGTACTTCAAAAATCATGAAAATCCTTTTTATTCGTCCGGCGGAGAGATTCAGCGGAGCGGAAAAATATAACGTCGTACTTCTTCGTGAACTGCGGAAATATCTCGACGTCACGCTTCTCACGAATCTGGAAATGCTGAAAAATCAACCGTATACCGTTCGCATGGAGACGTGGTTGCCGAAAGAGGTCGGAACGAAAAAACAACTGCTCGCGGTACTTTTTCAGTCGCCGCTGTTTCTTGCGCGGTACCTGCGTATCGCGGCGGCGTATGAGGTCATCGTACTTCAGTCGCTCACTGAAATGATATTTTTGACGCCGATCCTGAAACTTTTGCGCAGGAAAACCGTATGGATCGTACACGGCCCGCTGTTTGCGTCGGAGTCGGCTGGTCTCGTGAAATTCTTTTTTCTTATTGCAAGCGGCTTTGTCGACCGAATCATTGCCGTTTCAGCTGATACTAAACGTGATCTAACACGCGGCGGCGCGCCGGATAAAAAAATCATTGTCATCTATATCGGCGTCGACAGGAAACCGGTGAAGAAAACTCCGCACAAAGAATTTACGATCGGATTTTTAGGCAGCGTAACAAAAGAAAAAGGAATAGAGGAGTTTGCCGCAGTCGCAAAGAAAACGAAAACGGCTGCGGTGGTTATCGGCGACGGGCCTTATTTGAAACTGCTGCCGGCCGGCATCAAACGCACCGGATTCGTGACAAACGTGGACAGGCACCTTTGCGCCGTCGACGTGCTGCTTTTTCCGACGCGCCACCATGAAGGCATTTCCATGGCGATTCTTGAGGCGCAGGCGATAGGTATACCGGTACTGGCAACTGATATCGGCGGAAACAAAGAAATCATCAGAGACGGATACAACGGGTTTCTCTACCGGCAGGGAGATACAATAGGCATGGCGCGGGACATCCGCATGCTTTCCCGCAACAAAACGAAAACGATCAAAATGGGAAATAACGCGCGACTCATGATTGCTGCGCGATTTTCCATCGGTGAACAGGCGAAAAAGTTTGCGGATTTTTTCAGCGCACTATGAAAGTTTCCGTTATCATCCCGACGTACAAACGCGAGAACGAACTGCACCGGGCGATCGCGTCGCTTAAAAGGGAACGGCGCGATATTCTGGAAATAATCGTCATGCGCCAAATTACCAGGCCGAGCATGACGCACGCGCGAAACGCGGGCGCAAAAAAAGCAAAAGGCGATTTGTTGCTTTTTTTAGACGATGACGTGATCGCGCGACCGGGACTTATTAACGCCCACCGAAAGAATTTCCGCGATCCGAAGATTGCCGCAACGTCCGGCCGGGTACTGACGCGTGGACAAAAGTCAGAACCGATGAGCACGCACGTCGGGAGAGTCGGATTTTTGGGCGGCGTCAGCGGCGGGTATTCGTCCGAGATCCGTCAGGAAATTGACAGCGTGATCGGGTGCAACATGTGCTGGCGAAGAGACGTGTTTCTGGCGCTTGGGGGAGTAGACGAAAAGTTTACCGGCAATGCGCTGCGGGAGGAAACGGACCTGTCGCTTCGCGCCAAAGGTTTGGGCTATACGATACTGTTTGAGCCTGTGGCCGTTGTCGAGCACGTACGGGCCGCAGCCGGCGGTGCGCGCAAAAGCGAAGGCCGGCTTACCTGGTATTTCGACTTTTTCAGCAATGAAACATATTATTTCCTGAAACACCGGCCGGCGGTGTTGCTTCCCATATTCATGCTCACGAAAATCAGCTGGATCCTCCGCTGCATGTTCGGATTCGGCAGGGAGGTAAGTGTGCGGTCGGTGAGTACGCCGTGGAAGGGAATTTACGATGGCATCAGAAAATATTCGGCATAACCTTGCCGCTGCCGCGTTCGTTTTCCTCGTTTTCGTCGTCGGGATTTTTATCGTGCCGTTCGGGCCGTTGTCCGACAGCGCAGAAGCGATGCTTGGAGGGTGTCTTATGCTGCGGGGTCTGCGTCCGTATTCGTCATTTATTTCCCAGCATAATCCGCTTATTTACTACGTAACCGCCGGCATCTACAGGGTAACCGGCACGTGCGGCGTATCCGTGCCGCGGTTCATATTTTATGCAGTTTTTATCGGCATTCTTTTACTATACCGGCGCTACACCAAATCGTACGCCGCGCCGCTCATGTTACTTTTGGCGTACGCACTTCTTGCGCCGCATTACAGCTATCATCTGGTACTGGCGGATACGCTCGTTGTTTTTGCTGCGCTTACGGCCGTTCTTCTTATTACCATGCATAAGCGCATGTCCGGATACGCGTTTTGGCTGCTGTTCACGCTGACACAGTTTGTTTTTCTGACGGCAAATCCGCTTTTTACTGCGGTCGGACTTGTGCTTATGGTCTTTTTTATCGTGCACCGGCGTTCGGGGCGGACCGCGCTTGTTGCCGCAACGGTACTTCCCGCAGGGCTTCTGTTCTTATCGGTTAACCTGCGCGATTACATCCAAAGCGTTATCGTGTACAACATCCGGTATTATCCGGGCTGCGCAGGGTCGGCGTGGGAATTATACCGGCGATATTTTTCGCCGCTTATCCGCGGGTCAATCACCGATTACCGCACTGCAGCCGTTGCGCTGGAAATTACGCTGGCGATATGGCTGCTTTGGCAAAGAAATGCCGTAATGATACTTCTTGCGGGGCTGTTGTTTATCCGTCCCGACGGGTTTCATCTGGGCGCGTATACCATGTTTGGTCTTGCGTGGATGACTGTGCAAAAAAAGACGCGCACCGTGGCTGCGGTCTTTGTGCTTTTGTTATGGCTTGGCGTGACCAATTACGCGGCAATGCTGCGGCAGAACGATACCACTGCGGACCGCTACCGCCGGCTGGTGGAAACGTATTCGCAGCCGGGTGAAAAGATAATCATTTTGCCGGGGAACGCAGAGGTGTATCTTACAACCGGGCGCCTGTTGGGTACCTATTTTACCTACACCGGTCCCTGTATGCAGCCCGGAAGCGAAGACCGGCTGATTGACGATATCCGGAAAAATGACGTGCGGATGATTCTTATCGATAACGGCATAAATGCGTTCGGTAAAGGTCTGCCGGAAACGTACCTGAAAAAAACCATAAGTTTTTTGCAAAACAACCCGCGGTATAGCACAATACCCATTGACGCTGCCATTACCATCTATGATTATCGGCGTTGATGCAGGTGCACTGTCGGTTGCCGACGAACGGCTAAAGGTCGGCGTCTGGCGCGTGACGTACAATCTGCTTCGCGAGCTTGCCGCCATCGACAGAACAAACGAATACCGCCTGTACGCCTGGCGGCCGATTCCGCGCTTTTCCCCGCGCATGAAGCCGGTGCTGCTGCCCGAACGCGGCTGGTCGAAATTCTGGCTGCCGCTGGCGCTTGCGCGCCGTCCCGTTGACGTATTTTTAGGGCTGTCGCAGATGCTTCCGAAAACGACCGCGCGCACCGTCGGGTTTGTTCACGACGTTGGGTTTCTTCATTACCCCGACGCATATCCGGATTCCTACTCGCGTCTAAAAAAACAGACAGAGCAACTCATACGCGTTGCCGATACCATCGTCACGTTTTCCCGCGCAACCGCACGCGACATCCGTCACGCGGACGTGCGCGTCGTGTACGAAGGCGTTGACGGACATTTTTCCCGCAGAGGCAACATACACAGGGAAACACATCCGTACGTTCTGTTTGTCGGCGCCATAAAGCGGATAAAAAACGTACCGCAGGCTATCCGCATCTTCCGGAAATTCCGCGACCTGACGAAAAAACCGTATAATCTCATTATCATCGGCGGCGATTACTGGCTCGATCCGGAAATTGGATCGATTTCAAAACACGAGCACGTCGCGTGGAAGGGGTTTGTGTCCGACCGCGAACTTGCCGCGTACTACCGCGGCGCGCACGCGCTTTTGGTTACGAGCAAATGGGAAGGATTTTGTCTGCCGGCGGTTGAGGCGGCGGCTTCGGGCTGCCCCGTCGTATTTGCCAACGCCGGAGCGCTCCCCGAAATAATGGGAAGGAAAGGGTTTACGACGGAAGCGGAAGCGGTCCGTGCGCTTGGTTCACCAAAAAAACCGCCGGTGTATAATCGAAGCTGGCGGGAGTTTGCCCGGCAGCTATATGACGAAGTTATTACTCAGCGCAGCGCTCATTCTTAGTTTGTGGGGAATAAATTATCCGTTTGCCGGCGGATACAACGCAAACAATAATTATCTGACGCTCGCCGCAAAAAATTTCGTACGGTTCGGTTTTGCGAGGCTCAGTTTTTTACCGACGTATTTTGCCGGCGAAAAACTGCCGGCAACGGTTCCGTTCTACCTCCATCATCCGCCGCTCATCTTTACGCTTTCGGCCGTACCGTTCCTGCTGTTTGGTTTTCAAAACTGGGTCGTGCACGTCACGAATTTTTTCTTCCTCGCGGGCGACATATTCCTTATCTATGTGATCGGTAAACTCGTCTGGAACAAACAAACTGCGCTGTGGGCGGCAGCCGTTGCCGCCATATTCCCCATGACGACGTATTTCTGGAAATACATATTTTTTGAACAGGGAAGTTTATTTTTTAATCTTTGCATCATATATTTCGTTCTTCGGTATCTTCAAAAACCCGCGGCGAAATACCTGTATGCGGTCTTCGTTTTTACGGTTCTCTCGGGTTTAACGGACTGGGGGGTACTCTATATTTTCGTTCCGTTCGCGGCCTTCGGGAGGCGGGTCGTGCGGCCGTTTCTGGTCTATGCCGCGGCTGCTGCCATTACGATCGGCGGGTTCGTGCTGTTGGTGTACCGTCTGCAGGGAGGGCTGCGCGAACTTTCTGGCGCCGTCGGCGTACATACGCTCACTCCGACGCTTACGTCTTTGCCGGTCTGGCCGGTGCGGCTTTTTGCGATTTCCATCGTGCGTTTCATCACGTACTTTACGCCGTTCTCGCTCGTTTGGCTCTTTGTAAAAAAGAACCGCGTACTCTGGTTTTTTTTCCTCTACGGCCTCATGAACGTTATCGTATTGCCGACCGTGACGTGGGAGGATGCGTATTTTCTGTTTTATTTTATCCCGTTTTTCTCGTTTGCCGGCGCCCTCTGGATGCGAAAACATTCGTCGTGGTGGATCGTTGCGGCGATCGTACTTTGGTCCGTCGGCGTCAATTATTTCAAACTTGCGCAGGTGCGAAAGCAGTTCTGGCAGTTCGACAGGGCAATTGCCATTGATAAAAATCTCGCGCCGTACGAAAAAGTCGGCGTGGTGAATTATTCCGGCGACATTCTCGAGCAGTATTTTTTCCATCCGACGCAGCCGATGAGCGAAAACGACTACCGGTTGTGGAAGGATGGCCGCATATTTACCGATATGCGCTACGTGGTCCGCGAGCCGGAGGGGAAAAGTTCGCCGGTCAGGAGCGCGTCCGGAATACTTCCGATATACCGGCGCATCCGTGATTTCTTTTCGGTCGGACAATTATGAAAATCGCCGTCGTCAGGGGAAAATTTCTGAACAGATACGAGATGCAGTTCTTTGAACCGCTGGCGGAAAAATTTTCCGTCACGGCGTTCGGGTCGCTCACAGCGTACCACGACCGGTTTGCGTTCCCGGTCGTCAAACTTCCCTCGCCGGTGGACGTTCCGGATTTCCCGTACAAAATGAGCCTCCTCAACCGGCTGTTTACTGACGCGCACTATTTACTGGGGCTTGAGGATAAACTTCGTGGATTCGATCTCGTGCACACGGCGGAAACGTATTTTCACTACACGCAGCAGTGTCTGGACGCAAAGCAAAAGGGCTACGTAAAAAAAGTGATCGCGACAGAACTGGAAACCATCCCGTTCAACAACGAAGGAATCCGGGGTAGATCCGCGTTTAAGGCGCGGGCCAGGCGGGAACTGGACCACATCATCGCCCTCACAGAAAAAGCCCGCGGGGCGCTCATTGCCGAGGGCGCGGATCCCGAAAAAATTTCGGTCATCAGTCATTTTGTGGATACCAAACGGTTTACGCCGGAACGGGCGCGTCACAAAAAACTTACGCTGCTTTTCGTCGGCAGGTTTGAGTATGAGAAAGGGATTTTTGATTTTATCGAGGCGGCCCGCCGGCTGCGCAAAACTTATCCGATTACGGTGCGCATGGTCGGCACGGGCAGTCAGGAGTCGAAAATTCCCGGCTGGATTGAGGTTTCCCGCGTTTCGTACGATGCGATGCCGGACGTGTACCGCGGGGCGGACATATTCGTCGCCCCCAGCAAACCAACGCCCACGTATGAGGAACAATACTGCACCGCGCTGCTGGAGGCCCAGGCCGCCGGGCTGCCGATCGTGACGACAAAAACCGGCGGCATTCCGGAAAACGTCGGCAATGCCGGCGTTATCGTCGCGCCCGGAGACGTACGGGCAATCGAAGCGGCAGTCAGTGATTTTATCCTGCACCCCAAAAAACGGGATGCATACGGGAAGCATGCGCGCAGCCGGGCGCTTGATGTCCACGATATCCGCATCGGCGCCGCTAAACTTGCCGCCGTCTACACGCGCTTACTGCGTGAGTAAAAAATAGAGGATGCTGACGGCGTTTACGAGCGAAAGCGGTGCGACGATAATGAGGAAAAAGTGTAAAAGACCGAAGCGGCGCGTTTCAAGCCACGAGAATACATGGGCGATGCCGTACGCAAGGAGCGGCAGACTGCTCACAAACATGCGGCCCGAGTAACTCGCGCCCTGCCACCACGTGCTCCACGTCGCAACGATGAAAAGCTCCGCAAGAAAAACAATGAGGTACGCGTAGCGTTTGAAGGTGATAAGTCCTGCCGCCCCAAGCATCGCCGCCGGCGTCCACAAAAACAGACCGTTTCCGCGGCCGAACAACACGTCCAGTATGTGCGGCCGGGTGAGTATAAATCCCTCGCGCACAAGGTACGGGCTTACCCAGAATTTCCCCGACACCAGCTGCCAGGCTGCAAGCTGCGGTGCAAATGCGAGCAAAAATCCCGCTGCGACAGGCAGAACGGTTTTTTTCGTAAGCAGCGGAATGATGAGAATGCCGAATGCGAGATCCTGCGCGCGCATGAGCGCGACGACGCCAAGAGTTGCGCCGACGGCAAACCACCGGCGGCAGCGGAGCATTGCCAAAAATACCGTGACGGCAAAAAACGACAGCGCGTGGGAATTAACCGCGTCCAGCGATCCGTAAAACAACAGATTTGAGGCAAGTGCCACTGCCGCGACGCTCGCGATACTTACGGCCGGCGAAAATGACTGTGCAAGCATGGTGTACAGGAGCGTAAGCCCGAAAATCGCGGCCAAAACGCTCACGGCGCCCACGGCAAATTCGCTGCGCGTTGCGATGTATACCGGTGCCCACGCTATCGCCGGGCCCACCGAAAATTTACTCGCAGAGCCCGTAAGCCACGCATAATAGTAGCTGCCGTCTCCGTAGACGGTTTTTCTGAGGTACCACGCGTGGAATGCGTAGCCCGCGATGTACAGCGCGGCAATTGCGATCAGAATCCTGTGCGCCTGTTTCATGTGGTAGAATGGGATCAGTGATTTCCGCCGTTATATTATCGCACAACAGCGGCCGTTCGATAACCAAAACTCTGGCAAGCGTCGCGTTCTGCGCAGAGCGCATCGTTATCGACGATTTCTCAACCGATGACTCTGTGCAGTGCGCCAAAAAAGCCGGTGCCGTCGTGTACAAACGCCGTCTCAACGGCGATTTTGCCGCGCAGCGCAATTTCGGATTATCAAAGACGGTCGGCCAGTGGATATTGTTTGTTGACAGCGATGAAATTGTGTCGCCGAAACTGGCCGGAGAAATCCGGAAGGCGGTCGCCATTGACTGTGCGGGATTTTATCTTAAACGCCAGGACTGGATGTACGGCCGCAGGCTCCTGCACGGGGAAACGGGGAGCGTCCGGTTAGTGCGGCTCGCAAAAAAGGGTGCAGGCGTCTGGGACCGGCCGGTGCACGAAACATGGAACGTTAAAGGAACGGTCGGGACGCTCGTGAATCCCCTCGACCATTTCCCCCATCCTAACGTCGCACAATTTATCGACGAAATAAATGTGTATTCAACGATGAATGCAAAGTATCTCTATGAAAAAAACATTCATGTGCCGTGGTGGCACATCCTTGCGTATCCGGCCGCCAAGTTTTTCGTCGACTACGTATGGTATGCGGGGTTCCTCGACGGCACGCCCGGAGCAATCGTGGCCGTCATGATGAGCATGCATTCGTTCCTCACGCGCGCAAAATTATGGCTTTTGTGGCACAAACCATGAAATGGCTCAGCGTATTTTTTTTGGGCAGTCTTCTGTTGGGGCAGCTGGGCGCCATACGCGCCTCGCCGGGTATCGTCCTATACCTGCACGACGTCGCGCTTGCCGCGCTGCTTATCGAAGGGTTTGTGCGGTATGCGATGCGCGGTAAATTCGTAAGACCCAGGCTCCTTTTGCCGATTGCGCTTTTTGCGCTTGCCGGCGTCCTTTCGCTCGTGACCAATTCGGGGCAATTTTCCGCGGCGGCGCTCTGGTCCGGTGCTCTTTATCTTGGCCGGTGGCTGCTGTACGCGGCGCTGTACGTCCTCGTGGTCCAGAAATTTCTGAGCGGACGTTTCTGGCTGCGGGGGCTGTTTGCCGCAGGCGTCGGCGTTGCCGTACTGGGACTTTTGCAATTCTGGCTGTATCCGGATTTGCGCAACCTTTCCTATCTGGGCTGGGATCCCCATTATTACCGGCTGTTTAGCACGTTCCTCGATCCGAACTTTGCCGGCATATTTCTGGTGCTGACGCTGCTTTTGGGTTTTTCATTTCTTAAGAAACCATGGGGAATCGCAGGAGAACTTATCGCATTTGTTGCGCTGCTTCTTACGTATTCGCGCGGCAGCTGGCTTGCGTTTATTGCGGGTATCACTGCATACGCGGTACTGAGGCGGAAAAAAATTCTTATGGCCGGTATCGCCGTATTTATTGCGATCGTCGTCGTTCTGCCGAAGACTGCCGGAAGCACGCTCGATATCCTGCGCACGGATTCGGCATTGGCGCGCGTTGCCAACTGGCACGAGGGTCTGGCGCTCTGGCAGGAAAAACCGCTGTTCGGCTACGGATTTAATACCGTCCGCAGCGTGATCGGGTTCGGGCTGGACAGCAGCATGATATTCGTTGCCGCAACGACGGGTGTCATTGGGCTTGCCGCATTCGGATTTCTGCTCTGGTCGCTCGCGCGGTCCGGGGGCGAAATGGCCGTATTTATTACCGCGATTTTGGTTGACAGTTTTTTCGTCAACAGCGCGTTCTATCCATGGATTATGATCTGGGTATGGATTGTTGCCGGCGCCACGGAAGTCAGCGGCGGTAGGTTACTTTCCTCGTAATTTTCGTCTGATTGCCCGCTTTATCGGTTGCGACGATCGTGAGCGTGTTATCGCCGTCGTTCAGGGGAAAATTGTAGCTGAAACTGCTGTCGCTGCGGATGACCACAAATCTGTCGTTTATCGTAATGGTTACGCCGTCATCGGTTGTGCCGGAAACGGTTACGGAATTCGGATCGCCGGTAACGGTTGCGTTGTCTGAGGGCGCAGTTACGTCGAGTTTCGGCGGTTTGCTGGCGTATATGACGCTGACGACGTTGGACAGATCGCTCGTGTTGCCGCGGTCGTCCGTAAGCTTCGCGCTTATCGAATTTGTCCCGTCGGACAGCGGCACCGAACTCACCGTAAATTTTCCGTCTGCCGGCACCGCCTGTTTTTTAAATTCGGCGTTGTTGAGGTACACGATGAGCGTAAGGTTTGCCGAGCCTTTGCCGGTTACGGAAATCGTTGCGGTATTGGTGGCTTCGTACGGCGGATCGAGCGTCGGGGGCAAAATGAAGGAAGCGCCGGGTGTGGGCGTAGGCACGCCTCCGCGGAGTTTATCGACGAACACGCTGAATCCCACGAGGGCTTTGAGTCCGAATGCGCCGACCAGCAAAACCACGCCGACGATGCCGCCGATTGCCATGGTGAGCCTTCGGCGCTCCTTTCGCATCTCCAACCGCGATAATCGCGAATATGCCATAGTGTCTGAGCCTCCTGTCAGAATCGAACTGACATCTACGGTTTACGATACCGCTGCTCTGCCACTGAGCTAAGGAGGCCTGCCTCGCCGGAAAGGCGGGCACACTGCTATTTTACCAAAATGGTGAGCTTTTCGTCAGTCCGGACATATGCGAGCGCATCCACAACGGGATTTTTGAGTTCTATCATATCAAGATCGCCGCGGTCAAATATCTGCGCGCCCGCATAGTGTTTTCCGCTTATCATTGACTGTTTCAGTTTTTTATACTCATCCGGTTTCAAATAAAAATCGACGTCGCCGACCTGCGGATGAGTCTCGTCGGGTTTTCTGATATATAAATGGGTATAGATTGCGTCAGATAAAACGATCGGTTCGTAAAGCAAAAAATATTTTCCAAAAACCGATTTGGATTCGTCGGTCAGTTTTTTGCGGAGACGGATTAGATAGTCATATTCGTCGTCGAAATGGCAGAATATGCCGATGTTGCCGGCGACGGGGAAGTATTTTCCGAACGCCTGTTTACACAGTTTATGACACGCAAAATGCGTATACTCGACAGCGCGCAGCA
>CAYWVJ010000002.1:34002-51742 GCA_964461825.1 uncultured Gammaproteobacteria bacterium | reverse complement strand
CCGCCCCCTCCGCTTGTCGTTCCGCTGGGTTTCGGAGTGGTTGTTGTTTTTGGTTTACCTGCTTCAACGCATTTGCTATACGATAAACAAGTATTAGTTGCGCCGCAAAGAAGCGTACCAGACGGACACTTTTTAGGTGCCGCGGCCCTGCTCCGGACTTCCTGTTGTTGCTGGACAAAATAAACCGTAAGCGGCAGGGTAAACAGGAGAAGAACCGCCGCGGCGATGACGACGCCGAAATTCAACTTCCGTTTTGGTTTCATTGCGGGTTGGGGAGGTTCCTGTCCCGCCTCCGCTGAAGCTACGTCGGGCGAGGGCGGGGGCGGTTCCGGCGGGGGCGGCACGACAAGATTATCCGCCGTAGGCGCGGCTGATACCGGCGGCTCAGGTGGCGGTTCCGGCGGGGGCGGCACGGGGGGAGCGGTGGCACCCGTGTCAGCGGGTGTGGATAGCGTCTGGGCGGCGTCTAGAATATCGGGCATAAGTTCTCTATTTCTAGATTAGTTTGTTCTCGCATCGAAAGTCAATACGCCTCCGCCGACAAGCAGTCCTGCGCCGACAAGGAGAAGAATGATTGTCGGCAGTGTGTTGCCGCTCACCGGCACTTCCTGTGCGGAAAGCGTTGCCGTCGGCGTCGGCGTTGCGGACACCGTCGCCGTCGGAATAACGGTCGGGGCAGCCGTCGGCGTTAAACTTGCGGACGGCGTAGCATCACCCAGAACCTGCGTGCCGCTTTTGAGGATCGTAAAATTATTCGTGATGGCAACGGGTTTATTGTTTTTATCCTGCGTCGTTATGGTTATGCTCTGGGCGCCTGCCGCCAGCGGTTTGGGCGGGGTAAAATTCCACAATCCGTCGCCCCCGACGATAGCCGTGCCGCCGATGGGGTTGGTAATTCCCAAAACAATGGAAACGGTCTTTCCCGGAATGCCCGTCCCCTGAATAAACGGAAGCGTGGTGGGAAGTGCCGCGCCCTGTGCCGGTACGATAAGCGACACCGTGTTTGCGGGTTTTGCCGTCGCGGCCCCCAGCACAGCTCCGCCGTTGGTCGGCGGGGTCGGTGAAGGCAGGACTGCTAATTGTTTGGCGTTGGGCACTGCCGCATTCGCGCGGCGGAAATCATAGGTTTTCCCCAGCATCATGTCGGGTACCGGAGAAGCGTTTAAAGTATCGGTAACGGCTGTCGTTGTGAGCCCCTGACTTTGCACCGTGATGGCGATATTCATCCTGTCCGTTACCGGTAGGTAGCCCGTAAGATCCTGCGTGCGGATTAGGTTCAGGGGAATGAGCCATGTCCCCGACTGTTTAGTGACGGTTGCGAGCGTCTGGCTCCCGTCGAGCGTCACAAACACGAGTGCTCCCCGTACCGGTGATTTGTCGGCGCTGACGACCGTCCCGTATGCCGGTTCGAGATTGCCGCCTTGGACCGTAATGGCCGGCGCAGTTCGGGTACGCACGGGCTCGTTTTTCTTTCCGTTGGAAAGAACCCTGAATGAATACTCCGAGCCGGGCGTAAGGTTTCGCGCGGTGGCGATGTGTGCAGTATTTTTTTCCTGGGTTTTTGTATCTCGGTCGTCGAAGATGACGCGGTTGTCCACCGAAATGGCGCCCGTTGCGGGTGTGCCGGTTTCCCACGTCACCGTGAATGCCGTATCGGTAATGTTTACGACCCGGATTTTCTCCGGTGCGATGGATCCGGATGCTTTCGTCGCGGTTTGGAAAATTTTGTCGGATCCGACTGCTACGACACCCACGATGATGACGACCAGCAGGAATCCTAAAAGCGTTGGAATTTTTGTCGGCATATAATCGTTAATATTGTTTTTTGGACTGCAATGTCGTTATAACATTCTCATCGATTTTCGGCGAGAGCGGAATGACAATTTGTGCCGTTGCAGAGGATACCGTCGTCGTTTTAACGGTTTTCAGTATTTCAAAAAATACCCAGAGCGTTACCGTAAAAAAAGTGAATACGGAAATAAGAAGCAGATCACGGTCACTATTTTTCGATACGGTTACTATTTTCATACTTATTTCGTGAGGTAGAATACTTTTAATTTTAGTTCAACCTGCACCGATACGCCAGTGGGAGCCGGCGTTGCGCTGGCGGTTGCGGCACTGATCGTTTCCTTTTTTGCGGAGAACGTCATGCCGGTAATCTGCATAATGCGCCGGAGATCTATAACGCCGGTGATGAAGTTTTTTACGTCCGCATAACTGCCGCTTGCCGAAACCGTCAGCGTAAAATCGGCGGTTTTTGCCGGCACCGGCAGTTTATTTGTTGACGGTGCGGGCTCATTTTCCAGCGGTACCTGCGAAATGGTGAGCCCCGAAAGCGTTACGTTGGTATCTTTCGCCAGACCCGCAAGCTGCGAAAACGCACGGACCGGATCTGATCCTGCGGGAAGCGCCTGAGCAAGGAGCGGAAGATTTCCCTGCATCGCATCAAACGCCGCCTGTGCTTCGATGAGCGCGGAAATTTTATCCTCCATCTTTTTGTCGACGTCGGTCCTGTCCCTGATCTGGCGTTTCAGCGTGAATATGGTCTGCATGGTGGGGCGGATTGCGTACCATCCGAAAAGCGACACGGTAAGAAATGAGAGAATAATCGCGGTATAGGCGCGGTTGGCGGGTTTATTAAGTACCGGCTCAATAGAGAGGTAATATTTTTTATACCGTTCGTAATCATTTTTGTAATTAAATGCCGGCATAGCAGGAAAGGATGGTCGTCATTTTTTTGCAAGCGCCGCGGTAAACTGGAACTCAATACCGCTCAGTGCGCTTCTTCGGATATCGCCGATTTCGACATTCTTAAACACGCTTGACGACTGGAGATTCGCGATAAGCGAAGAAAATCCGATGGATGTGCCGGCGGATGCATTTGCGGTGAGTTTCTCCGGCGTAATCTCGAGCGACGTCAGGCGCACTTCAGCAGGGAGCACCGACTGGACGGCCTGCAGCGCACCGATAAGCGGACTGGCTGTACCCGTAAGTTCTTTGATTTTCGTCAGTTGGTTCTGGATATCCCGGAACTGCTGCTCAAAGTCGGCGTTTGCCTGGATGATGTCCTGTTTTTGCGATATTTCATCGTTGAGATCGGTAAGTTTACGGTCGAGGCTAAACCGTGAGATAAATGCCAGAAGGACAACGATTTCCGTCCCGATCATGATGTATCTGCCGTACGTAACTGCCCACGACACAATCCGCCCTGCCGGCGTATGTTCCATTTCTTCTTCGCCAATAAGATTAATAGCCACACCAGAAGACGGCATGGATCCAGTATAGATTATTTTTTCAACAATTTGGAGAGGTGAGATTTGAGTCTTGCAGCTTTATTTTTGTGGATAACGTGATGTTTGGCTGCCTTGTCAAGTTCGCTGAATACTTTTGCAAGCGACGTTTTGCTGGGACGGGCGCGCGTCGTTTTGATGATTTTCCGCAGTGTTCGTTTTGTCGCCTCTATTTGTTGCGACCGGATGCGGTCATGGCGGAGCTTCTTGCTGGCCTGTTTGGTAATCGGCATAGAAAGATTATACCAGATGATTTCGTCCTCTACAATCACCGTATCCTTGCGCTATACTACGAGGTATATGAAAGGGGTATGGGGATTGTTGTCGCGGCGTCAGGGATCGGTACGGTCAGCGTCCGTCATTTTGGTTTCCATGGTTTTTACCTCACGCGTGTTAGGGCTTATCCGTGACCGGCTGCTTAACGCGAGATTCGCGCCGGATGAACTGGGCGTCTACATTGCGGCGTTCCGTCTGCCGAATCTCGTTTTTGAACTGCTGGTTATGGGGGCGCTCACGAGCGCGTTTATTCCGGTATTTACCAAATATGTCACCGAAAAAAATGAGGAAGAGGGATTCGGCATGGTGGCGGCGATCATCAACCTTTCGGTCGTTGTTTTTTCTTTGGCATCGGTACCTATTCTTATCTGGACAAACGCGCTTTCCCGTTTTTTGGCGCCGGGATTTAATCAGGCGCAGATTGCGCAGATGGCGACATTTACCCGCATCATGATCGTGGCACAGGTGCTGCCGCTCCTTGTCGGGAATTTTTTTACCGGAGTGTTGCAGTCGTACAATCTTTTTCTGGTCCCGGCCATCGCGCCCGTTGCATACAATGTGGGTATCATCGTCGGCATTATCGCGTTCTCTGCAGCATTCGGGCTTTTTGCTCCGGTCATCGGCGTTGCCGTGGGCGCAGTGCTATTTATGGGGATTCAGCTTCCGCTGGTTGCAGCGGTAGGCTACCGGCACCGGTTTACCGTTAACTGGCGTCACAAAGGGGTCATTGAAGTGCTCCGGCTCATCGGTCCCAGAACGCTGGGGCTTGCGGTAGCGCAGATCGACAGCTCGGTAGACCTCATTCTTGCGTCACTTCTGGGAGCCCGCATGGTAACCGTTTTTAGTTTTGCACAGCAGCTGCAGCAGCTGCCGGTCGGGCTTTTCGGCGTCAGCGTTGCCCAGGCTGCGCTGCCGACGCTCTCTGCCGCAGCGGTCGCAGATAATACGGAAGATTTTAAGAAATCCATCGTTTCCGCGATCCATCAGATACTTTTTTTCGTGCTGCCTGCGTCGGCGCTGTTTATCGTACTGCGGATTCCCGTCGTACGGCTGGTATTCGGCGCTTCACGGTTTGACTGGGAAGCAACGGTTCTTACCGGCATGACGCTGTCTGCGTTTGCCGTATCCATATTTGCACAGGCGGTTGTTACCGTGCTGGCGCGCGGATTTTATGCGCTGCACGACAGCAAAACGCCGGTAAAAGTGAGCGTTGTGTCGATACTGCTCAATACCGTCGCGAGCGTCATATTTGTCCGGGCATTGGGGTGGCCGGTGTGGTCGCTGGGTTTATCAACATCCGTTGCCAGCATCGTCAACGCGGTGGTCCTGTATATTCTGCTCAACCGGCGAATCGGCGGATTTGCCAAACGGGAGTTGTTTGTGCCGTCAATAAAAATGCTGATTGCGGCGGCCGTTGCCGGCGTCGCGGTATTTTTACCGCTGAAAGTGTTTGACCAGCTTGTTTTCGATACGACGCGCACGTTCGGACTTCTCATGCTGACTGGCATCGCCGGCGGCGCGGGGCTTGCGACGTATCTGACGCTCGTGTGGGTTATGGAGGTGAACGAGATGAAATCCTTCGTTACCCTCATAAGCCGCGTCCGGAGGCCGAAAGCGGTAATACTCGAGCCGGTCAACGAAATCGTTAACGGCGGGATGCAGGATAAGTTATCCTGAACAACCGGATATCGCCGATTTGCCGTACGAGCGTAAGAACGCCTGCTTTCTCCATATTCGCTACTGCTTCATTGACACGCTCAGGGGTTTCCAGAAGCATCGTGAGCCATTCGTTGGGATGCGTGTCTGCCAACAGGTACTGCGCGCGGTTGTTCGTGTCAAGCCACCACTCGCCGTTTTTGCCGGACTGCCGCGGCCAAAATAAGTAGATTTCTTTGCGGTGTGAAAGATGGGGAATAAGGCTTTGTTGGGTGGCAAGCACCATATCGGGCGGAATGGCGGCAAGCATCGAATAATTGTCGGTTTCCCAGCGTTCGGTTTTCCAAAACGCCGGTTTTGTGAGTTTATTGAGCGGCAGATGAAAAATATATTGTTGTAAGAGCGCGCTTACGACAAGCAATATGACAATGAGCGTCATTCGTTTCTTGAAAAAGACAAGCGCATCAAGGGTGCCGAGGAGTACATACGGCGCCAGGATCGCCCTGTGATGCATGAACGGGCTCCACATGCGCGAAAACTGCGGCCCGCTTAAAAAATATTGCGCAAGATCAAACGCAACGGCACCGACGGCTCCCGGAGAAAGGAGCGGAAGAAATGAAAAACTGGTGAGCGTGTACAGCCACACCTGCCGTTTTTCCGGCGCGTTTACGAAGTTAAGCGGGTTTATCGAAATCTGCGGCGTGTACTGATACGGATAAAACAGATTGATAATTTTTACCGCGCCATAGCTTGCCGCGATGCCGCCGAAAATGAAAAACAGGGAAATTTTTCTGTATTTTCTTCTGAAGAAATATATGAGTCCCAATGACGTCAGCGCCAGCCCCATATTTTCCTGTGTCGCAAGAAGGAGGACGAGCGCGGTAATAAAAAGTTTCTTTCTGCCGGATTCGAGGAAATAGAGCATCCACGGGATGAGCCCGGTTGCCAGAAGCACGGGGTGGAAATCGAAAAATATGCCGTACTGGATGCCGTAAAACAGCGAGTAGACGAACGAAAGCGCAAGCGCAACAAACGGCGGGAATTTCCGCAGCCGCACCAGCTTATAGACGGCAAGAACGGAAACGCTTACCCAGACCGCCTGAAATATGAGAAGTGCTCGGACGTCATCCCATATCCAGTAGAGCGGCGCAAGCATAGGCAGCGTCAGGGTAAGATGATCGCCCAGGATAAAGCGTTCTTTGACCGTGTTGTACGGATATAAAAATCTGGAATACTGCCACACCGCCTGATCGTAAAGACCCAGATCGAATCCGCCGGACTGAAAATGATTGTGCCGGACAACGGAAAGGGTGGAATAGAGAACGGAAAGGATGACGACCCAGACAACCGTGAGCTTCCACGCCGATGCGCCGGAGATTTTCTGCAATAATTTCATTACCGTGATTATATACTCTTACGGCGTTTTTGTGAGTTCGAGGATGACGATGCTGTTCGGGGTGAGCGGAATTTTCGTCTGATACGTCGTATTGGTTACCGTTACCGGCGTTTTCGTATCCGTACCGAAAAGATACCGCATGCGCAGCGAATAACTGCCGGCGTCGAGATTGGTAAACGTAACCGGCACGTTTTCCGTGGATCCGCGGAAGTTGGTAAGCAACACACGGACCACGGTATCCTTGATACTTGCAAATCCCGTCACCCACGTGCCTTCGCCGGACATGGCGAGTCTGTTGCCCGCCATGGTATCGATAAAGTTGTACACAAAATAGCGCGGTTTTTTCCTGAGCCCGTTGTCCGGATTCGTGATAAGCCCCCACCCTGATCCGTCCTTTTGGTTTGGCCCGTCAACCGGCTGGAACGACAGAAGATACGTCGGCCCGCCGGTAATAAGCTTGCTGATGACCGCCGCGGCGTGGGAGGCGGCAAACGTGGTGCCGTACGAGGTGCTTTTTGCGCCGGTAAAACCGAATTCGGTAATGAGTTTCGGGATAAGGGTAAAGCTCGGGTAGGGAAGGAGCCATTGGATGATGTTGCGCTGGTCGCGGTCGTAATAGGAAGGATCCGCCTGATACGTGTGCCAACTCAGAAAGTTCACGCGGTTGCCGCTCTGGATAAGCGCAATGATCCATTCTTTATACAGCCCCGTGGTTACCGGCCCTCCCAGATAAAACGTCTTTACTCCTTTTGCCCGGGATGCGCCAACTGACGCGTAGCGGTACAGCGTCAGGTAATTTTTATCGCCGTAATATTTCCATCCGCCGAATTGCGGAAGGTCCGGCTCGTTCCAGACTTCGTAATAAATGCCGCTGATGCCTCGCTCGCCGCTGAAGTGTTCGATCGTTTTCTGGACAACGGTTGCCCACGCATTCCAGTCATTCGGCGGGTTTATGATGTTTCCGTCTTTGGCGATTGCCGCGGGCATGTACGAGAGGGCAAGGATGGGTTTGGCGCCGGTTGCCAGAATGGAGCTGACCGCATCGTCAAGTGACCCCCAGCTCGTTACGTTTCCGTCGGACGCAATGGCAACATTGTAGCGGTCATACAGGTGATCCAGCCGTATCACGCGCGGCCGCAGCGCCCGGATGTCGGCAACGACAGGCGCAAGCATATCGCCTGACTGTTCTCCTCCCTGCGCAAATGCATGATAAAAGGACGTATCTATCGGTTCGAGGACATTTTTCGTATCAACGACGATATTGGCAGGCGTGCCGGTAGCGCGGCTTATGAGAACGACGATGTTTTGTACCGCCAGAAGCATGAGCGGCAGGAAAACAAGGAGCGCAAGCACCGATACAAGCGATAACGTTTTCGGCTGCGTTTGTTGTGTTAAAAAAGCCATACGAATGATCCTGAACCGATAAGGAGAACCCCGATTACCAGTAAAAGAATGGTCGTCTCAACGTTTCCCGATACGGGAACTGCGGCGTCGGAGGCAGATCCTCCGCCAAGACCCGCGCCGACAACGACGAAGGACGTATTTGCCGTTTGGGTCGTGCCCGCGGCGGTAAGAACGCTCGCCAACACGTTGTGCGGCCCCGATTCAAGCGGCGTTGCCGGCGTATAGGTCCAGTTGCCGTTTGCATCGGCGGTTACTGTGACCGTAATGGCGTTAGAGCGGATAACCAGCGTGACCGTTGCCCCCGGCGGCGCTTTGCCGGTAATCGTCGGCTGGGGACTTGAAGACGTATTCTCCGTCGGAGACGTAATGAGGATGGCTGATTGCGTTGCGGCTGGCGGGGGCGTTGCGGTCGGCGTCGCGATGGGCGTTGCGGTCGGCGTCGCGGTCGGTCCCACGTCAAGCGATGCGGCGGCGGCATTCGTGTCGTTGATGGTTATTTTTGCTCCGGTAGTGCCGACCAGGACGTTTGCAGTCGGTTCGTTTAAACCGCCCACAAACGTATTTGAGGCAAACTGGATGGTTGCGGGAGAGATGGCCGTCGTGCCGGCTTTGGCGGTAAACGTAAATACCGCAACCGGGCCGGGGCTCGCAATCGGCTGTGCGTTGCTGGCCGCGCCCACACTGATGCTTGCCGTGCCGTTTTCAAATTTTCCCGAATTAAGGATGCGCGGTGCATTTGCGCCGTTGGTTGCGCCGGTGGCTGTAAGCTTTGTCGTGTCGTACACGAGATATATCGTCGCCGTCACGACCTGATTTGCTCCCGGATCCATCTGGACGGTTACTTTTACTTTATCGTCTCCCACCTTCACCGTTTGCGTTGCGGGCAAAAGCGACAGCGTCGTTGCCGGCGCCGCGCGCGCGCGGGTATCCCGCTGTCTGCCTAGTATGAATATTGTCGCGGGAATGGCGATAAGGAGAAGTCCGACAACAACGTACAGGAAAATTTTTTTCATCCGTACTTCTATTATTAGCAGCAACGAGAGGTATTGACAAGCATTAGCACTCATTGTATATTACTGCTAATGGATCCCACAAAAGATTTATCACCGCGGGAAATTCAGATTCTTCAGGCGATCATTGAAGAATACATTTCCACGGCTGAACCCGTCGGAAGTGAGACGCTGGATAAAAAATACGGCCTCGGCATCTCGCCGGCGACGATCAGAAACGAAATGGTGCGTCTGACCGACCTTGGGATGCTCAAGCAGCCGCACACGAGCGCGGGCCGTGCACCGACGCCGGTCGCGATGCGCTACTACGTGGATCACCTGATGAAGCCGAAAAATATTTCGGTAGCAGAAGAGGTGGCGGTGAAAGATAAAATGTGGGAATACCGGCAGGAAGTGGATAAGCTCCTTCGCGAGGCCACCAAAACCCTTGCGGACAAAACCAAGACCCTTGCCATTACCGCGACCCGCGACGGCGACCTCTATTACGCGGGAGCCGCCAACCTTCTGGACATGCCGGAGTTTTACGATTATGAGCTGACGCATCATCTGCTCTCGACGCTCGATCAGTTCGCATTCTGGTGGGATGTTCTGGAGCGTGACAAGGATCCGTTCGACATACTTCTGGGCGAAGAGCTCGCGGCGCGCAGCATCTTAAACCAGTGCGGGTTCGTATACGAAAAATTCTCGTCCCCGCACGTATCCGGCGCAATCGGCGTGGTCGGGCCGTCGCGGCTTAATTACCCGATGGTCATTCCGTTTGTCCGTTACATGGGAGGTCTTATTGGCGAATTTACCAATAACTGGTGACGATGAAAAAGAAAGCTGAACCGGCAGTTGACGAGTGGAAAAATAAATACCTGCGCGCGCTTGCGGATTATCAAAATCTCGAAAAACGTACGCAAGAGGAGAAACAGGAAATACGCAAATTCGCCGCAGAGGTCGTTATCGCACGGCTGGTGCCGGCGATCGATTCGCTCGCAAAGGCCAAAGAGCATCTTAAGGATACGGGGCTGGATCTGGCATACAAAGAGCTTGAAACCGCCCTTGCCGATCTGGGGGTTACGAAAATTGATGTTATCGGAAAACCGTTCGATCCGCATATAATGGAATGTATAGAGGTTGTTGAAGGAAACGACGGCATGGTTGTTGAAGAAACGCTGCCGGGATATATGTTACATGAAAAAATAGTGCGTGTCGCACAGGTAAAAGTTGGAAAAGGAGGTACAACTGTATGAGCAAAATTATCGGTATTGATCTTGGTACAACCAATTCGTGCGTGGCCGTCATGGAAGGCGGTTCTCCCAAAGTGATTCATTCGGCGGAAGGCAGAAACGTCATCCCGTCGGTCGTTGACCCGATTAAAAATATCGTCGGCGACGTGGCCAAGCGCCAGATGGTCATCAACCCCCAATCGACGGTTTTTTCCGTCAAGCGACTGATGGGCCGCAAATTTTCCGATGCGTCGGTCAAAACCGACATGAAGTGGCTGCCGTACACGATAAAAGCCGGTAAAAACGACATGGCAGTCGTTGCGGTGGAGGGCAAAGAATTTACGCCGCAGGAAATTTCCGCAAAAGTGCTGGGGAAAATTAGAGCTGATGCGGAAAAATATCTCGGCGAGCCGGTTAAACAGGCCGTCATTACGGTCCCTGCGTACTTTGACGACTCGCAGCGTCAGGCGACCAAACAGGCCGGTGAAATCGCAGGCCTTGAGGTGTTGCGCATTCTGAATGAACCGACGGCCGCAGCGCTCGCGTACGGTCTGGACAAGAAAAATGCACATACGATTGCGGTCTATGATTTGGGCGGCGGCACGTTTGACATTTCCATCCTCGAATTGGGCGAGGGCGTGTACGAAGTAAAAGCAACCAACGGCGATACGCACCTGGGCGGCGACGATTTTGACAAGGTCATTCTTGACTACATGGCCGACGAATTTAAGAAAGATCAAGGGGTAGATCTGCGGAAAGATCCGCAGGCACTGCAGCGGCTGCGCGATGCGGCGGAAAAGGCAAAAATAGAACTCTCAAGCTCCATGGAGAGTGAAGTCAACCTGCCGTTTATCACGCAGGGCAAGAACGGTCCGGCGCATCTGGTTATGAAGATGACGCGCGCCAAACTTGAGAGCCTGGTCGGCGAGCTTATCGTCAAAACGATCGAGCCGGTTAAGAAATGTCTTGCCGATGCCAAGAAAACGGTGAAAGATATTGATGAAGTCGTGTTGGTCGGCGGCATGACGCGGATGCCGAAGGTCGTCGCAACCGTCAAAGAGTTTTTCGGTAAAGAGCCCAACGCATCCGTAAACCCCGATGAGGTGGTCGCGGTCGGCGCGGCAGTACAGGCCGGCGTACTCTCCGGTGACGTCAAGGACGTGGTACTTCTGGACGTGACGCCGCTCACGCTGTCGGTCGAAACGCTCGGCGGGGTGTCAACGCCCATGATCGGCAGAAATACGACGGTTCCGACAAGTAAAACCGAGATTTATTCAACCGCCGCGGATAACCAGACGTCGGTGGAAATCAACATTCTCCAGGGCGAGCGGCCGATGGCTGCGGACAACAAATCGCTCGGCAGGTTTATTCTTTCGGGAATTCCGCCGGCGCCGCGCGGCGTGCCGCAGATTGAAGTGACGTTTGACATTGACGCATCGGGCATTTTGAACGTCACGGCAAAGGACAAGGCAACCGGTAAAGTCAGCAATATCAAAATCACCGGCTCGACAGGTCTTTCGAAGGACGAGATTGAGAAGATGAAGAAAGAGGCAGAGGCCAATGTTGCGGCTGACACCGAGAAAAAGGACAAAATCGAAGCTCGGAACAAAGCAGACAACATGCTCTATGTTGCAGAAAAAACGCTGAAAGACGCCGGGGATAAGGTAAAGCCGGAAGATAAGAGCGCGGTAGAAGAAAAGTCCAAAGCGCTCAAGGATATCCTTGACACCGGATCTAAGGAAGATCTTGAAACAAAGACGTCTGAGCTTTCCGACGTTGTCCAGAAAATCGGTGCATCCATGTACCAGGGGCAGCAACCGCCTCCTGCCGGTGAACAACCGAAACAGGAAGAATCAAAGGACGGCCAAAAAGTCGAAGAAGGCAAAGTCGTTGAGTAATCGCGTATGGCTACAAAGCGCGATTACTATGAAATTCTCGGCGTATCAAAATCAGCCGCGCTCGCGGAAATAAAATCCGCATACCGCAAGCTCGCGCTTCAGTGGCATCCGGACAGGAACAAAGCCGCAAATGCCAATGAGAAGTTTAAGGAAATAAACGAGGCGTATTCAGTTTTGTCCGATCCGAAGAAGAAAGAACAATACGATCAATTCGGACATACCCCGTTTCAACCGGGTGCGGGTCAGGGATTTGGCGGACAGCAGGGTCCCTTTCAATACTATTATTCGACAGGCGGCGGGGAGGAATTTATTGATCCGTTTGAAATTTTCGAACAATTTTTCGGCGGAGGTTTTTCTCCGCGCGCCGCGCGACACCGCGCGGCCTATCAGCTGGAAATCGATTTTGACGATGCCGTGCACGGCGCAACCAAGGACGTTCATCTTCCGAACGGCCGCAGGACGATCAAAATCCCTGCGGGCGTGGATACCGGGTCGCGCATCCGTTTTGACGAGTTTGACATTGTGCTCGACGTGCGCCCCAGCCGCGAGTATCGGCGCGAAGGGGACGACCTTATCGTTGATCAGGAAATTTCGTACGTGCAGGCGGCGCTGGGCGCGGTTGTTGAAGTCAAAACGATTGACGGCACGGTAAAAATCCGCATCCAGCCCGGTACGCAGCCCGGTACGATGATACGGCTCCGCGAAAAAGGTGTTCCCCACGTCCATGGTCGCGGTCGGGGTGATGAGTACGTGCGCATCACCCTTCACGTTCCGACGCATTTATCGAGAAGACAAAAAGAACTTTTTGAAGAGATGGAACGGATTATTTAGGTAAACCAGCTATTCCAACGAAAATTCCTATTCCCATTAGGATTAGAAATTTAAGTTTATTTTCCAAAATCATCTTATGTTTCGAATTTCGGTTTTAGGCGCGAAAGAAAATCGGTAACAAGCGCCGGTAGTTTTTTCGCCTCTTCGTACACGTTATCGGCAATATCTTCGCGGTAGACGTGAACCGTAAGATTACGGGCGTTGAGCAAAGAAATCCATGATTCGGGATTGGAGATCAAATTCATCCGCGCATCCAAACGGACGGCATCGCGGGGGCTTACGGCATCCTCGCCCATAAACCGTGCCGCAGACTGCATGGTTTTCCATGAAAGTTCGATCGTAAATTCAAAACGCTGGATCGTTGCGTCTTTGTTGATTCTTGAAGGCTCAAGTGCGAGCGCTTCTTGTAGCCTGGCATTGGCATTTTCCAAATCTAGAACAAGCTGTTTGAGTTTTATCGTATTCGGATCTTTATTCATAATGCTATCATCGATTGTTTCGCAATCCGTTTGAATGTTTCCGATACGTGTGAAAAATCGACAACATCAACGCGCACCGGTAAATCTGACGCTTCGAGTGCGTCGGTAATGCGAAAGAGTAAATCTGCGGGAAGATGATCCGTATTTTCGATGCCAATGTCAATATCACTATATCGATGGTGCGCGGTTGTTGTGCGTGAACCGAAAAGGAACATGCGGTCGGTGCTTCGCAAATACGGTCGGATTATGGCAGCTGCTTGTGATACCAATATGTCATTCATTTACGGTTATTGTATCCCCTAAGTTGACGTAACGCAACTCATTCGGCCGCTGCGACGAATATGTCCGCATCACCCTTCACGTGCCAACGCATCTGTCACGAAGACAAAAAGAGTTACTGGAAGAATTAGGAGAATAATTAATTAAACCGGGATCTTATTTGTCTGACGTGTTCAGTTATCGGGGCGATAGTTTCTATTGCGTAGGTATTAATCTGCTGACGTAATTCTTCAGGAAGTTGTTCGGTATAATCCATTCCGTATGCTGCTTTAAATATAATTTCTATAGTTTCTTTCAAAAAATCGCGGACAGTTTGAGTGGATTCTCCATGTTGAAGGCACATAAATACAATATGCATTGCGCTGGAATCTTTCATCATCGAAACGGGATCCATTTGATGATCGATGCGGATAATATTTAATGTATCAAACATTTTTTTCGGCTGATTTGTTCGCCATAACTCGTGAAGAAATGGAACAAAAAGGTCTGGATCCTCATGAATGCCTGCGCCGATTGCGTCGGCAGTGGAAGTGGCGACACCGGCTGCTTCACCTGGATGCGGCCAATAAGTAAATTCTGTCCGATCAGGACTTTTCATAAATGATGCATTATATCCTATAGATATATATTGTTGCAAACTGACTATAATTATGTATAATACGCATGTTACAGGTGAGGTGGGAGATTCCCGCCTTTTTTTATACTAATATGCCGGCAACAGTCAGAAGCGAGTTCAGTTTAGCGTTAAATCAGGTAGCCACCGAGCGGGGGATTGATCCGACCGTGGTTGTCGACACCATCAAGGCCGCGATTCTGGCAGCGTACCGCAAGGATTACGGCGGCGGCGAAATGGACGCAACCGAGCTGGAACAATATAAAGTTGATCTGAACCCCGATACCGGCGAGGCCAAAATTTTCAAGGACGGCAAAGACATTACCCCGCCGGGATTCGGCCGCATCGCCGCCCAGACCGCCAAACAGGTGATTTTGCAGCGCATCCGCGAGGCGGAAAAACAGGCTGTACTCACCGATTTCCAGACCAAAGTCGGTACGATCGTGCCCGGCATGGTTTTGCGCTTTGACGGGCCGAATATCATCGTGGACATCGGCCGTGCGCAGGCCGTCATGCCGCCCCAGGAACAAAGCCAGGGCGAGCGCTACCACTTAAACCAGCGCCTCACGTTTTATGTTGAGGGGATCCGTGAAACCATACGCGGCAACGAGATCATCGTTTCCCGCGCGCACAAAGGACTCGTGGAAGGGTTATTTAAACGGGAAGTGCCGGAAGTGGCATCGGGTGCAGTTGAACTTCGCGTAATTGCGCGTGAGGCGGGCGGACGCACGAAAGTTGCAGTGTACTCTAATCAGCCCGGCGTGGATCCGGTGGGCAGTTGTGTCGGGCAAAAGGGTGTGCGCGTGCAGGCGGTGATCAGTGATCTCGGCGGCATGGAGAAGGTGGATATCATCCAGTGGACCGATGACGCCAAACTTTTCATCATGTCGGCACTGGCTCCGGCCAAAGACGCGGAAGTAACGCTCGATGAAGCAAATAAAGAAGCGACCGTTTTGGTTCCCGACGACCAACTTTCCCTGGCGATCGGCCGTGACGGGCAAAACGTGCGGCTTGCGGCAAAACTTACCGGCTGGAAAATAGATATAAAAGGAAAGAACGTACCGGTTGAAGCCCCAGCTCCAGCGGTATGAAAACCTATGGTAAAAAAATCAATACAGCGTCCGCCAATTGTTGCAGTACTCGGTCATGTAGACCACGGTAAAACCACGCTGCTTGACACGATCCGCAAAACCAACGTCGCAGCCCGCGAACACGGCGGGATAACCCAGAAGATAGGTGCGTACCAGGCGCAGGGCATCACGTTTATCGATACCCCCGGGCACGAGGCGTTTTCCAAAATGCGTTCGCGCGGCGCGTCGGTTGCGGACATTGTATTTTTGGTCGTTGCCGCAGACGACAGCGTGAAGCCGCAGACCAAAGAATCCATCGACCAGATCAAAGCATCGGGTGCGTCGATGATTGTCGTCATCAATAAAATCGACATGCCCGGCGCGCTTCCCGATAAAGTGAAATCGGATTTAGCCAAACACGGCGTACAGGTGGAGGGTTTCGGCGGCGACGTGCCGGTGGCTCTTATCAGCGCAAAATCGGGAAAAGGCGTGCCGGAACTTCTGGAACTTACCGGCCTTGTCGCGCAGCTTCGGGGTTTGGACAACCAGCCGCAGGCGCCGCTTGAGGCCGTCGTTATCGAAACGCGCGTGGACAAAGGGAAAGGAATGGTTGCAACGGTTATCGTAAAAAAAGGAACCCTGAAATTCGGTACGATGCTGTTTGAAGCGGCAAAACAGGTTGCCAGAGTCCGCGCGATGTTTGATGAAAACGGGAAAGGAGTACCCCTGGCCGGCCCGGCAAAACCGGTTGAGGTTTTAGGATTTACGAGGTTGCCGTCCGTTGGTGCAGTGCTTCGGACAGAAGAAATGGAAGAGAAACCGGTTGCAATAAAAAAAGAAGAAATTTCTTCACTGCCGGACTGGCTAAGACCGGTGGAGGAGCAGGAAGGGCAAAAATTAAATATAATTCTCAAGGCCGATACCGCCGGATCGCTTGAGGCAATTATCGCGGCGCTCAACGCCAAAATAAAAGTGGTGCATGCGGCAGTCGGCGACATTTCCGACGCAGACGTTTTAACCGCCAAAGCCGCCAAGGCATTTATCGTCGGTTTCAACGTCAAATGTCCCACGGCGGTTGAAAAACTGGCAGTAACGGAAAAAGTCGTATTCCGCACGTACACGGTTATTTATGAGCTTTTAGACGAGCTTACGGACGTTGTTTCCGGCATGAAAGAAGTGCTCGCAAGCGAGCGGGAGCTCGGGCGCGGGGAGATTATCGCCGAGTTTCCGTACGAAAAAACCCGGATTGCCGGTACGCGCGTTACCGCCGGCCGGCTTGCCCGCGGGGATTCGGTCAAGATCATGCGGCAGGACGCCGAGATTGCCCGCGGAAAGATCAAATCCATCCGCAAAGGCCGCCAAGACGCAACCAAGGTGGAGGAAAAAGCGGAATGCGGCATCCTTTTTGACAAAAAACTTGATTTTGCGCTTGGTGATGCTATAATCGCCGTCACGACGTAACCTATGGACGTAACAGCAGATATAATGAAAGCGAAAGACCTTTTGGACAAGGCGAAGAACGTTCTGGTCGTTACCCACGAACACCCGAATTTTGATTCAATCGGCAGCGCGCTTGCGCTGTCCCTGGGGCTTACCGGCATGGGGAAAAAGGTGACGGTTGTGTGCCCGGATCCCATGACGGTTGAGCTTTCGGGATTTGTCGGCGTACAAAAAATCCAGCGAGAAATCGCAAACAAAAACTTCGTCATTTCCCTCGATTACGTTGAAGGTTCCATTGATAAGGTCAGCTATAACATCGAAGGGAACACGTTTAATCTTGTCATCGAACCCAGAGCGGGATTTGACGGATTTTCCGAAGATAAGGTGCATTTCTCGCGCGGCGCGGCTGCGGCCGATTGTATTTTTACCGTCGATACGATTCATGTGGGCGGGCTCAAGGACGTGTACGAGAAAAATAAGGATCTTTTTGGCGCAAAGCCCGTCATCAACATCGACCGCCACCCGAATAACGCAAAATACGGGACAATCAATCTGGTAGACGCCGCAAGCGTTGCCACCGTCGAAATCGTTTCGCGGTTTTTGTCGCACATCGGCGTGGCGCTCACGACCGATATCGCAACCAACGTCGTCAATGCGCTCTACGGCGCGACCAACAATTTTGCCAACCCGAACGTAACGGCTCAAGCATTCGAGCTTGCCGCTGCGTGTCTTCGCGCCGGCGGGAAGCGATTTACGAAATCTGCAACACCTCAAGAAGAAGTACCGGTTGGTGAGTCGGTAGCGGAGAAAACTCCCGCGCCGGTAGAAGTTAAGCAGGCTACTCCTTCCACTGCGACGACAACGCCGCCCGACTGGCTCAAACCCAA
>CAYWVJ010000002.1:20589-33902 GCA_964461825.1 uncultured Gammaproteobacteria bacterium | reverse complement strand
TCGTATGAAAACAGCCACGAAATCGGTGAATAAATTTGGGTTTCATGCCCTAGTGTGGAAGGAGGGAAAATGGTTTGTGGCGAAGGCAATTGAAGTGGAGGTCGCAAGCCAGGGAAAGACGGCGAAAGCCGCGCTTGCAAATTTAGAGGAAGCGCTCGAATTATATTTTGAAAATGAAAAAATTCCGCCAAAGAACATAATTTCTGTTTCTGATCTTCACCTCACTCAGGTTCATCCGAATCTCCAGTATGCCTAAGCTCTATTCTGCCCGTGAGATAGTGAATAAATTCAGAAAACTCGGTTTCACAATTATTTCTCAAAAGGGTAGTCATATTAAGCTTCGAGGTATCCGTGGGGGGAAATTGCAAACGGTTATTGTACCGAATCATAAAGAAGTTGCTTTAGGAACTCTTTCCTCGATTTTGCGGCAGGCGAACATAACGAAAAAGGAATTGGAAGAAGCTTGATCTGTCCGTTGAAAAAAAATTCGATCTGTGGTAAAATGCGTACATTGGAGCACAAATCTGCTCCGTTTTTGAACTCATATGGCCGCTAAGCCCGCGAAAACAAAGAAGGCTGTTACTAAAAAAGTAGCTCCTAAGAAAACGGCAAAAAAAGTAAAAGCCCCCAAGAAAATTGCAGAGGTTGTGGTTCCGGCGCCCAGCGAGGAAAAACGCGGGGTTATCGAGGAATTCCAGGTTAAACAGGGCGACACGGGAAGCCCGGAAGTGCAGGCGGCACTGCTGACCAAGCGAATTGAGAAACTCGTGGGACACTTAAAGACAAACCCGTCGGATAACCACAGCCGCCGCGGACTTTTGGGGATTGTCAGCAAGCGCCGAAGGCTCTTGAATTATCTGGAGAAGAAAGACCCCAAACGCTACAAGGCAATTGCGCAAAAATTGGGATTAGGTAAATAATAAAAAGTATTGTATAATACGTAGATAAGGAAGAAAGAAGTGTGATGGAACGAGTCCACCCGGGGCGGATTCATTTGATCCCACTTCACTCTTCCCCGAACAAGAATGTCACAAAAAATTGTTAAGAAATCCATAGAAATTGGCGGACGAACGTTAAGTCTCGAAGTCGGCCGTTTTGCCGAACAGGCGTCTGCCGCGGTCTTGGCGCAGTACGGCGACACGATGGTGCTGGCAACCGTTACGGCTTCCAGTCGCGAAACGACGCTTGACTATTTCCCGCTTTCGGTCGAATACGTTGAGCGGCTATATGCCGGCGGAAGAATCAAAGGCTCCCGCTGGGTCAAACGTGAAGGCCGGCCGTCGGACGATGCGGTATTGGCCGGCCGCGTGATTGACCGGTCGATTAGGCCGCTGTTTCCCAAAACCTACAAGCACGACGTGCAGGTTATCATTACGGTTCTGTCCGTTGACGGGGAAAATGACCCGGATGTGTTGGGGCTTGTGGCCACGTCGGCGGCCATCGCCATTTCTCCCATCCCGTGGAACGGCCCGGTGTCGGGCGTACGGATGGGATATGTTCATGCCGATGGCACGGAGGCATCTCTGCTCGTAAATCCCCGGGTCTCAGAACAGACACTTTCGGATTTTGATTTCATTGTTGCCAGCAGTAGAGACAAAGTCGTCATGCTTGAGGGCGGCTTTTGTGA
The DNA here is from genome assembly GCA_964461825.1 of uncultured Gammaproteobacteria bacterium. Classification (GTDB taxonomy): domain Bacteria; phylum Patescibacteriota; class Microgenomatia; order UBA10105; family UBA927; genus XYB1-FULL-47-11. The sequence goes on along the minus strand of CAYWVJ010000002.1, from coordinate 32,275 downwards.
AACGCCCGAAGATACGGTCAAAGACGCCATTGCGATGGCCAAAGAAACAAACGGGAAAATCATTACGCTGATTGAGGAACTCGTCGCGGAAGTCGGCAGAAAAAAAGTATCGGCGCCGGACGTGCAGGAAACGCAGAATCTGCATGACAAAATAGTTAAAGATTTCAAGAAAGAAATGGAATCGGCGTTTGCCAAAAAAGCCGAGAAGGAATTCGGCGGAGACGACATCCTCATGCTTGCAACCACTATTTCCGATGCGTACGGCACTGAATACCCGATGAAAGCGATTGAAGAAGCGCTCGATACGCTTTTCAAGAAAAAAGTCCGTGAAGATATTTTAAGTCACGGAAAACGCTTTGACGGCAGGAAAATCGATGAAATCCGTCCGCTTGAGGTTGCGGTCGGGATTTTACCCCGGACGCACGGCAGCGCGATGTTCAAGCGTGGGCAGACGCAGGTGCTGACGGTTGCGACCCTGGGTACGCCGTCGCTTGAACAGCTTATCGAAAGCCCGATGGGCGAGGAAGCAAAGCGATACATCCACCACTATTCCATGCCGCCGTACTCCGTCGGTGAAACAGGCCGCGTCGGGACGCCGTCACGCCGCGAAATCGGCCACGGCGCACTTGCCGAACGGGCACTGTTGTCGGTTATCCCGGCTGAAGACGTATTTCCGTACACGATCCGTCTGGTTTCCGAAGTGATGTCCAGCAACGGCTCAACGTCCATGGCGTCAACCTGCGGTTCCACGCTCGCGCTTATGGATGCAGGGGTGCCGATTAAAGAGCCCGTCGCCGGCATTTCCATCGGGCTCATGAGCGATAAAGCAGCGAAAAAATTCGTGCTTTTAACCGACATCATGGGTATTGAAGATTTTGCCGGTGACATGGACTTTAAGGTTGCGGGTACGAAAAACGGCATTACCGCTATCCAGCTCGATATAAAAATTGACGGGCTTACCGACGACATGATTGACGAGACGTTTGCCCGGGCACGGGCTGCACGCCTGCGGATTTTGGAGACGATGCTGTCGGTAATTTCCGCACCGAGAAAAACGCTTTCGCAGTACGCACCCAAAGTGCAGGTCGTAAAAATTCCGGTTGAGAAAATCGGTGAAGTCATCGGCCCCGGCGGCAAAATGATCAGAAATATCATCGCCACAACCGGCGCAACCGTTGACGTGGAAGACGACGGGTCGGTGATGATTTCCGGGGTGGACGAGGTCGCGGTCGCGAAGGCCGTTGACTGGGTAACGGGTCTTACGCGCGAAGTAACGGTTGGCGAAGAGTTCGACGGTGAGGTTAAACGGATTTTGCCCTTCGGCGCATTCGTTGAAATTCTTCCGGGTAAAGAAGGCATGGTGCACGTGTCACAGATGTCTACGTCGTACGTGAACAGTCCGGATGACGTGGTTAAAATCGGTCAGAAAGTCCACGTCCGGGTTATGGAAATAGACGACCAGCACAGAATTAATCTGTCTATGTTATTCGGCGAAGATGCAAAACGCGCGCCGCAGCGCGAATCCCGGCCGCACCGCTTTGACCGGAGACCCCGAAGACGGTAAACTGAAATCATGTCCAAACTGACAGACGAAATAGATGCACTCCGCAAAAAACTGACGGAAGCGAAAACCCCTAAAGATCTGGAAACGCGCGTGCTTGCAAATCTCGAAGAGGCAACGCGTCTGGAAAACGACATTACCGCGCGCGTGCATATCGAGCAGATGCTTCGGTACGCCGACTGGATCGTGAGTCTGCCGTGGGATACCCGAACGACGGATATTCTCGATTTAACCAAAGCACGGGAAATCCTTGAGAAAAATCACTACGGTTTGCAGCCGGTGAAAGAACGCATCGTGGAATATCTTTCCATTCTGAAACTTAATCAAGAGCGGTGGAAGGAAGAGAAAAATCAAGAAGAGAAGGTATCGACCGCGACACTCGCCCGAAGAGCTCCGATATTGTGTCTCGTAGGTCTTGTCGGAACCGGTAAAACCACACTTGCCAAAAGTATCGCGGCTGCCATGGGCAGGCGGTTTGTGCGCATTCCGTTCGGCGGCATGAGCGATGCGCTGGATCTGCGCGGACAATCCCGGGTGCGGCCGGACGCGGAAATCGGACTCATCATGAAAGGCATGCGTTTTGCCGGCAGCAAAAATCCCGTCATGCTTCTGGATGAAATTGACCGCGTTGCGGAACACACGCGCGGGGATATCATGGGCGTGTTGGTTGAGCTTCTGGACCCGGAACAAAACGTCGCATTTACCGATCATTATCTTGATTACCCGTTTGATTTATCGGAAGTGCTGTTTATTGCGACAGCCAACAATACGACGAATATCGCTACCGCAGTTCTGGACAGGCTGGAACCAATCCAGATGCCCTCGTATTCCGATGAGGAAAAGATTAAAATAGCAAAAGATTATGTGCTGCCGCAGCTCATGCAGCAGTCGGGACTGACGGCGGAAAATCTGACGGTGGATGAAGGCATCTGGCCGAAACTCGTGCGGCCCCTGGGGTATGACGCCGGCATCAGGAGTTTGGAGCGAACGCTCAACGGCATCTGCCGCAAAGTTGCAAGCATGATCGTGGAAGGGAAAGGAAAAAGCGTGAACATTAATGAAACAAACATTAAACAATTCGTCGAAAGTTATTAATATGTCCGGTAAAGATTCAGTCCGCATTATTCCCCTCGGCGGCACGGGCAACGTTACCAAAAACATGTTCGTGTATGAGTACCGGTATGACGGGAAAATCCGCGACATACTCATCATTGACTGCGGCATCGGATTTCCCGACGAAGGGATGTACGGCATCGATTTAGTGCTGCCGGACATTCGCTATCTCCAGGATAAAAAACAATACATCCGCGGACTCGTATTTACGCACGGGCACGACGACCACATCGGCGGCATTGCGTACCTGTATCCGAAATTGGGAAGGATTCCCATGTGGGCAACCAGACTCACCGCGGCGTTTGCCAACATCAAACTTGAGGAAGCGAAACTCAAAGCGCGGGTTACACCGGTGGATTTCACCAAAACCCTGCGCATCGGCCCGTTTAGCGTTTCGTTTATCCGGGTCACGCACTCGGTGCCGGATACGTCGCACGTGGTTATCGGGACTCCCGTCGGCGTTTTTTATCACGGCAGCGATTTCAAGTTTGATTTTGACCCTCTGGACGGCAAACAATCGGAAATAGATAAAATCAACGCGGCCGGCCGGCGCGGGGTTCTGTGCATGATGACGGATAGTCTGGGAAGCGAACGGCCGGGATTTACGCCGTCGGAACAGGTCGTCGGCGAAACGCTGGCGAAAGAAATCTCGCTGTGCGCGGGGAAGTTTATCTTTACGACCCAGTCGTCGAACATCTCGCGCATTCAGCTCGCCATCGAGATAGCGCTTAAGAACGGAAGAAAAATTGCATTTTTCGGCAGGAGCATTGATCACAACGTGGAGGCGGCGCTCAAAATCGGGTACATGAAGTTTCCGCGGGAGGCGGTTATCCGCGACCGCGATCTTCAGAAGTTACCGCGTACGAAGCAATTCCTGATTGCGGCAGGCGCGCAGGGGCAGTCCTCAAGCGCGCTTTCCCGCATGGCGAACGACGATCATAAATTCGTGAAAATTGAAGAAGGCGATACGGTGGTATTTTCGGCAGACCCTATCCCCGGCAACGAGGGAAGCATCAATGACGTCATTGAACAGCTGTACCGGAAAGGTGCGCGCGTGGCCTACAGCGACATTATGGAGGATCTGCACGTTTCCGGTCACGGTTCGCAGGGCGACCTCATGCTGCTTCTTGCGGCAGTAGGGCCGAGGTATATATTTCCGATCGGCGGCACGTACCGGCATATCATGCAGTACCGGCGGCTCGCACAGGATCTGGGATATGACAAACGGCAGGTTTTGGTGCCCGATGAAGGCCAGGTGCTGGAATTTCGGCAGGGAGCCGCACCGCAGATTGCCGAAACGCTGGAGCTTGAAAACGTGATGATAGACGGGCTTGGCGTAGGGGACGTAGGCAATGCAGTGCTTCGTGATCGACAGACTATTGCTACAGACGGAATAGTCGTTGTGGTTGTTCCGATTGAGGAAAGCAGCGGCAGAGTAACCGGAGAACCGGATATTATTTCGCGCGGATTCGTCTACATGAAAGAGTCGGGCGATTTGGTGAGCAAAGCAAAACGCATCGTGTCGGAATCGCTCCGGCTCAAGCGGGGACGCATTACGGACTGGCGGTTTGTGCGAAACATCATCGGCGAAAACCTCGAACGATTTTTGTTTAAGGAGACGGGGCGGCGCCCCCTCATCGTGCCAGTAATCGTGGAAGTGTAGTATACTAGTCCCATGGCTAAACTGTTCCGTAAACGGCGCCGGTATCATCACCGCAGTCCGTTTCAGCTGAAGCTCAAAAAGCAAACCGTGTACACGGTCGGCGCAATTTGGCTGTGGCTGTTTGCCGTCATCATCACGCTCGCATTTTTTGGCGAAGGCGCACTGTTGACAACGCTGCGCGACCAGCTCACGTATCAGGTCGGCTGGATCATGTACGGGTTGCCACCGTTTCTCGTCACGCTTTCATTCCTTTTCTTCAAAATCAAATCCGATATCGGCAAACCGAATGTTCCGCTGGGACTGGGAATCGCCCTTACTGCGCTTATGGGATTAACACAGTCCGGAACGGTTGGCGACGCGCTGTGGAATCTGGCAAGCGGATATCTGTCGGCAGAAGGCGGCGTGTTGGTGTATCTTGCGCTGTTGGTCATAGGACTCATGGTGCTGTTTAACGCATCACTGGATCGCATCGTCAACGTTATTTTGTCGGGCGCAACCGCAGTTGCCGATGCATTTGTCCGTTTTTTCAGTTCGCTGATAGCCAAAAACGAAAAACCGCTTTTTGGCCAGGAAAAACTGCCGCTTAAAATTAAAGGCGTTGACGGCGATAAACCGATTGTTAAAATGCCCATCAGTCCGCCGCCCGTTGCCGGTAAATCCGCAGCAACCGCGGTAGTCGAGAAGTCCGCGCTTAAAATGGGAAGCACCATGACGAATCAGACGGATATGGCGATGTGGGAATACCCGCCGCTGTCGCTTCTTTCCGACGGTCCCGGACAAAAAGCAGACCGCGGTGACGTGCGCCGGAATGCGGATCTTATTGAGCAAACGCTCGGGAGTTTCGGCATCACGGCAAAAGTTCGCGAGGTCAACTCCGGTCCTGCCGTTACCCAATATGCCATAGAAATTGCCACGGGCACGAAAGTCAGCAAAATTACGTCACTTTCCAGCGATCTGGCGCTCGCGCTTGCCGCCCCCACCGGACAGGTTCGTATCGAGGCGCCCATTCCCGGCAGGAATCTCGTTGGTATAGAAATTCCCAACCGCGGTCTGGAATTTGTGACCATTAAGCGCATGCTCACTTCCGATGCGATGCGCAAAGCCAAAAGCAAGCTTGCGGTTGCGCTTGGGCTTGACGTTTCTGGTAATCCGATTATTGCGGACATCGGTAAAATGCCGCACGTTCTGGTTGCCGGTACGACCGGATCCGGCAAATCCGTCCTTATCAATTCGTGGATTGCATCGCTCCTTTTCCGTACCAATCCGTCAGAGGTCCGCATGATCATGGTAGACCCCAAACGCGTGGAGCTCACCGGCTACAACGGCATTCCGCATCTGTTGACGCCCGTTATCGTTGAGGCGGACAAAATTCTCTCGTCGCTGCGGTGGGCGATGACTGAGATGGAGAACCGGTACAAGAAATTTGCCGAAGTCGGCGTCAGGAACATCGACGGGTTTAATGAACTGTCGGGATTTCAGGCAATGCCGTTTATCGTCATATTCATTGATGAACTTGCGGATCTTATGGCATATGCGCCGGTTGAGGTTGAAGATACGATCTGCCGTCTTGCGCAGATGGCGCGTGCCACGGGTATTCATCTTGTGCTTTCGACGCAGCGGCCGAGCGTTGACGTTATCACGGGACTTATCAAAGCGAACGTACCTACGCGCATTGCGTTCAACGTTTCCTCCATGATTGATTCACGCGTCATTTTGGACATGCCCGGCGCGGAAAAACTTCTGGGACGCGGCGACATGCTCTACATTCCCGCCGATCAGAGTAAACCCAGCCGCATCCAGGGGACGTACGTATCGGAAGGAGAAGTTGGTAAAGTCGTCGATTTTCTCAAAACCAAAAACGTACCCGTAGAATATACCGAAGAAGTAACGCATCAACCGGTGGGGTTGTTGAAGAAAGGAAGTGTAAGCGGTGATGGGCGAGACTCCATGTTCGAAGAGGCACTCCGGCTCATTTGTCAGCACGATAAAGCGTCCGCGTCACTGCTGCAGCGGCGGCTTTCGGTAGGCTACGCGCGTGCCGCGCGAATTTTAGATCAGCTGGAGGCAGCCGGCGTCATCGGACCGGCTGAGGGAAGCAAACCGCGCGATGTCCTCGTCAAAAACCCGGATGAATTTCTCGCTGCACAAAATCAACAGTCATGAAGACCGTCGGGGCAATCCTTAAAGAAGCCCGTCTTGCCAAAAAAATTTCGCTCGAACAGGCCGAGACTGCCACAAAGATCAGGGCAAAATTTCTCGCGGGCATTGAGGAGGACAGGTATTCCGGTTTACCGTCTGTTTCGTACGCAAAGGGTTTTGTCAAAAATTACGCCGAGTACCTCGGGCTGGACAGCAACACCGTGCTCGCATTCTTCCGGCGGCAGACTGCGGACGTATCGCGGGCAAGCTTATTGCCGAAAAAAGAACCCGTGGTCGGCAATTCGCTCGTACGGCTTACGCCGTCGCGGTTTCTTGCGCTGATTCTGGGCATACTTGTCGTCATTTTTTTGGGATATTTGGGGCTCCAGTATCGTAAAATCAACCAGTCGCCGTCGCTTTCCGTCGTCAGCCCGAAAAATCAGCTCGTCGTCGGTGAGCCGCGTTTGGACGTACAGGGCGTTACCGATCCGGACGCAACCGTTACGGTGAACGGGGTGAGTACGCTGGTTCGTTCGGACGGGAAATTCTTCGACAAAATTTCGTTAGATCCGGGCGTCAATAAAATTACCGTTGTCGCGACAAGCAGATTCGGGAAAACGACGACCGTTGTCCGCGAAGTGGGATTGCAATTGCCGCAATAATTGGGTATAGTGAAGTATCCTGCCTATGGACGCAACACAACTGACCATTATCGTCATAAGCTCCGCACTCACCGTACTTTTTATTATCCTTGGCATTCAGGTCTGGTTTATTCTGCGCGAGATGCGCAGGAGTCTTGAGAAAATGAACGCGATGCTTGATGATGCCAAAAAGGTAAGCGGCGCAGTGAGCGAGGGCGTCGTGGAGATGAGCGGATTTATGAACGGCATCAAAACCGGAATCAGTGCGATAACCTCGATTCTTGCGAAAAAAACTGACCATGAGTGACCAACGGCGTGGTGCAGATATCAAATTTCTTGCCGGTTTTTTTATCGGCGGGCTACTGGGCGCAGCAACGATCGTGATTCTGGGAACGAAGGAAGGGAAAAAGTACGGGAAAATGCTACGGGAACGCGGGCAGGACGTACTTGATGAGCTGGAAGATCAGGTGGAAGATTTGGAACAAAAAGGCAAAGAGCTCGCGCGGCAGGGGGAAGAGATTAAAGAACAGGTGATCGAAAAACTCGAAGACAAATCAGGGGAACTCACGGAAACGGCTACCAGAAAATTGGACAGCGCCCTTGCCCACATTGAAGAACTGCAGGAGCACGGCCGAGAAACCACTGCTAATATCCGCAAGCGCCTCATCCGCTTCAAGAATTTACCGAAGAAGAGCTGATCACTTTTTTCACCTGTACCATCTGTTTCTCAGTCCCGATAGAAAGTCTGACAAAACTTTTATCCAGTCCGATGTTACTGTTGCCATTGCCGTGGCTTACGACAATATTATTCTTTGCGAGATAAGCCACGAAAGAAGAAGCCTCTTTTTCTGAAGAAAATCGGATAATCACGGCATTGATTTGTGAGGGGAGTACAGAATATTTCAGTTTTGCAAGAAAACTCAAAAATCCATCGCGTCGCGTATTAATATCCTCACGAATATTAACAAAGTACTTTTCATGATTGAGTGCCGCAATTGCGGCACCTACTGAGATGTACGAGACATTTGCCCAGGTTGTAAAATCCTTAACTGTTGCTAATATTTCGGGCTGCGCGACAATATAACCGATTCGATTTCCTGCCATTCCATAATCTTTTGAAAAACTCCGAAGAACAGCCATGTTCTTATTGTTCCCTACCTGGTCTTCAACGAGTAAATCTGCAAATGCGCCATAAGCCTCATCAATGACAACCATTGCGTGCGGGTTGATCCTTACCAATTCCATCACTTTTTCTTTGGAAGTAAATCCTGACGGATTATTGGGGTTAGCGAGCAATATTAACGTTGCGTCAGCGTATTTTTTAATCGGCACTTGATACTGATGCTGTGCATCAAGACAGGTAACCTTTACTAATTTTTTCCCGAATAATGCAGCATCTGCATGAACCACATATGTTGGGGTGAAAACATATGTGGTTGATCCGTACACATGTTGGAACATCTGTAGTGCTTCGTCGATGCCCGCCGTAAGAAAAATCATTTCTTTGGGGAGTTTATATTTGGCGGCAAGTTTTTCAATAAGTTCCGCTGGCTGTGGATGATAAAGATTTGCTCCGGCAGAAAATAGTCTTATACCTTCATAAATAAAATCTGGCAACGGTGTTTTAATAGTTGTGTATTGCAGATTTATTTCGTCCATACGGTTTATGGTTTGATTATATACTTTTCGGATTGAATCTGGGAACAGGTGTGTTTACTTTGTTATCTTGTTCTAGAACATGATAACAGTTAATACAATTGATACACTAATACTAAAGGAATCAGTATGAAAAAGAAACATTCTAGTAAATCACGGACAACGTTTTATTTTAATAATGGTCAGGATAGGCCATGTGGTTCTTGGCGGCGTCATGTTGGACCGAATAAAAAGATCCACATGATTGAGTCGAAGAAGAAGATTGATTATCTGTTTTAACATACATGAATCGATTCATATATGTTGTGAAAAAGTTAGCTTAGAGAAGTCTATTTCGTGTATAATCGAGCCATGACTTCGGGTGAAGTACGCCAAAAATACCTCGAGTTTTTTAAGGCACGAGGGCATGTGGAAATTCCCTCCGCGCCGCTCGTGCCGGAAAACGATCCGACCACACTGTTTACCAGCAGCGGCATGCAGCCGCTTATTCCGTACCTTCTGGGACAAAAACATCCGCTGGGCAAACGACTGGTCAACAGCCAGAAATCGTTCCGTGCGCTGGACATTGATGAAGTGGGGGACAACCGGCACACGACGTTTTTTGAGATGCTCGGGAACTGGTCGCTCGGAGATTATTTCAAGAATGAACAATTGCCGTGGATCTGGGAATTTCTGACCAAGGAGCTTAGGCTGCCCAAAGAAAAATTATACGTGTCTGTTTTTGAGGGAACGGCGGACGTTCCGAAAGACGAAGAATCGCTTTCCATTTGGAAAAAGCTGGGAGTTCCGGACGAGAAAATTTATTTTTACGGCGTTGGCAAAAATTGGTGGTCCCGCGCCGGCGAACCGTTGCATATGCCGGCAGGGGAACCCGGAGGGCCGGACAGCGAAGTGTTTTATGATTTTGGCACACCGGTGCATGAAAACTGCCATCCGAACTGTCAGTGCGGCAGATTTATGGAAATTGCAAATTCGGTTTTTATGCAGTACCAAAAGCAGGCAGACGGAAGTCTCAAGGAATTGCCGCAAAAAAACGTGGACTTCGGCGGCGGGCTCGAGCGGCTCGTCGCGGCAACGGAAAATACTCCGGATGTGTTCATGACGGATTTATTCATGCCGATTGTTTCGGCTATCGAAAAACAGACAGGAATTGCCTACAAGGATAATCCTCGTAGGATGCAGATTATAGCGGATCACGCGAAGGGTGCAGTGATGATGATTGACGCGGGCGTTTTACCGTCCAATAAAACGCAGGGATACGTTTTACGGCGACTCATCCGCAGGGCACTCCTCTATGGGCGCGCCCTGAATAATTTTTCCGCCATAGAAACGCTGGTTCCCGCAATAGAAACCATTTATCAAAGTCAGTATCCGCAAGCTGCAGCCATATTGAAGGAGGAAGCATTGCGGTTTGCTGGTACGCTTGCGCGCGGACTTGCCGAGATAGAGAAAGTAAAAAAAATAGACGGGAAAATTGCATTCACCCTGTATGAAACCTACGGGTTCCCGTGGGAAATGACCGTAGAGATTGCAAACGAGAAAGGCCAGATCGTAGACCGCAGACAATTTGAAGAAGAATTTAAGAAACATCAGGAACTTTCCCGTACGGCTGCAAAAGGTATGTTTAAGGGCGGGCTGGCGGATCATTCCGAACAAACGACGAGACTGCACACCGCACATCATTTGCTTCTTGCAGCGCTCCAAAAAACCGTCGATCCGTCCATCCGACAGCGGGGAAGCAATATTACGGCAGAGCGGTTGCGGATGGATTTTAATTGTGCAAGAAAAGTGTCAACGCAGGAATTACAGGCAGTGGAAAAGCTCGTCAACGAAAAGATTAAAGAGGATCTTACGGTTGAGCGGATAGAGATGTCCAGAGAAGAAGCGGAAAAAATCGGTGCGCAGATGGAATTCGGACACAAGTATCCGGAGCGCGTCAGCGTGTACGTTGTAGGACCGAAAGAAACGTTCTTTTCCGCGGAATTCTGCGGCGGTCCGCACGTAACCCATACCGGCGCAATCGGAAGTTTCAAAATTATCAAAGAGGAATCCGCCGGCAGTGGCATCCGCAGAATTTATGGAGTAATATCATAAATACATGCAATTGCCGACGTTTATTGAAAAAATTCTTCCCAACAAAGCGCCGGAGAAGGAAGTTCTCTCATCGCTGGTACTGGAAGACGAATACGTTGCAGCCGCGCTTTGGGAAATGGACGCCGGCGGCAAACCCCGCGTTCTTGCGGTAACCAGCAAACCGGTAACGGAAAACTCATGGGACGGCCGGTTATCCGCGGTGGATGAGGCGCTTGCGACCGTTGAAGACGCCGTCGGCACAAACAAATACAGCAAGGTCGTATTGGGTTTGCCGCAAAAATACCTTACCCGGGAGGGCGATATTGCGCCCGATATCCGCGGACACATAAAAACCATTACCCGCGAACTGGAGCTTACGCCCATTGGTTTTGTTCCGGTGGCGCAGGCGGTTTTGTATAAACTGAAAAAAGAGGAGGGCGTTCCGCCGAGCGTTATCATCCTTTGCGTCGGGAAAAAAGATGTGTCGGTTTCCGTGTACCGCGTCGGAAGTCTTGCCGATCAAAAAAATGCAGAGCGGTTAGGAGACATTGCCATTACGCTTGAGGAGCTTCTCAAACAGTGCAAACTTCTGGAAGTTTTACCGGCGAGAATTCTGTTGTACGGACAGGATGATGCAGAACTGTCCGACGTCAAATCGGCGCTGCTTCGCTATCCGTGGACTACGAAGGTAAATTTTCTCCATTTTCCGAAAATCGAAATTCTGACCGCCAACCGCATCGTCGAGGATGTTGCGCTTGCCGGCGCAAGCGAGCTTGCAGAAGACGTGGGAGGCGATGAGGCGGCGCAAGCGGCGGAAGAAGCTGGAGAAGCGGAAGAAGC
>CAYWVJ010000002.1:0-20489 GCA_964461825.1 uncultured Gammaproteobacteria bacterium | reverse complement strand
TGGGAGGCGATGAGGCGGCGCAAGCGGCGGAAGAAGCTGGAGAAGCGGAAGAAGCGGAAACCATTGCGCAGGAAGAGTCAAACGTGGTCGCGGTTGACGCGGCAAAACTCGGGTTTAAGCAAAACGTCGACGTTCTGGAAGAAACCGCCCCGTCTCGCATACAGTTTCCCCGTATTCCGATACCAAAACTGTCGTTGCCGGCGATCGCGCTGCCCTCCGGCCGAGGTCCGCTTATCGCAATTGCCGCCGGTGCGCTGCTTGTCGCAGGACTTCTCTGGTGGTTTGTGCCGCGGGCAACGGTTACGGTTCTGACCATCCCGCAGACAATCGACGCGTCGGAGCCGATCACCATTGATGCTGCGGCAACAAGCGTTGATGCGACGAATAAAATCATTCCCGGCACCAAACAGGAAAAATCCGTGAGCGGCCAAAAAACAATTCCCGTAACCGGGAAAAAAGACATCGGCGATCCGGCAAAGGGAGGCGTGACCATTTACAACAAAACAACCGATGCTAAAACGTTTACCAAGGGAACCGTACTTACGTCCGGATCGCTTTCCTTTACGCTGGACGCGGATGTTTCGGTTGCATCGGCAAGCGAATCCGTCGGATCGCTCACGTTCGGGAAAGCGAACGGCACGATCACCGCAAGCCAGATAGGCCCGGACAGCAATCTTGCGGCAAATACGGAATTTCAGTTTAAAAATACCGATGCGTCGGCGGCGGTTGCCAGAAACGACGCAGCCCTAACCGGCGGCACGAGTAAGACGGTTACGGTAGTTTCGCGCGCCGACTACGATGCATTTGTCAAAGCGATTTCGAGTGATTTGACGGATCAGGCGAAAAAAGATTTGGGAAACGGCGTCCGCGGATCGGAGAAGTTGATAGACGAAACGGTTACCGCAACGGTAACGCAGAAGACGTTTTCGCAGGAACTTGATCAGCAAGCTTCGGAACTTTCGGGTAACGCCACGATAACCGTTTCCGGAACGTCATACAACGAGGACGACATAAAAACAATTCTCAAAGCATTTATCATGAGTAAAATTCCATCCGGCTATACGCTTGCGGAAGGGAGAACGCAGGTGAGTCTCGTAAACGTCAAGGTGGCGAAAAACGGAAAGATTACGGCAACGGCAACAATCAAAGCAGACGCCATCCCCAACCTTGATCTTGCAGCAATCCGCAAAAATATCGCAGGAAAAAAACTTGCCGACGCCGAAAAATATCTGCGGACCATTGCGGGGGTGGCGGGCATGGAAGTACGGTTCAGCGTGAGCTTCGGACGAAGCCGGCTTCCGGCAAACGGCAAAAATATTTCCGTAAGTTTGGCACTACAGTAATATGGCTCTCTACCGGTATGTAAAATCTGTCCCCGGGTCTCGCCCTCGAAAGAAGGCTCCCAGAGGCGTGTCGTTCGGGCTTATCGGATTGGGGACAACCATCCTTGTATGGGTGCTCTGGCCAATTCTCTCGTTCAGTTTTATTTATACCGACATGTTCAGCCCGACCGTAACGCCCATCCAAAGCAGTAAAAACGCCGCGCCGGTTGCGTTTGCCGCAGATCCGGTATCCGGCACGGATTTTACCAATGCAAACGCATGGTACCCGACTGCGCCGCAGAAAAAAATGGCAGTTCCCGTTACGTCGTATACGCTTTCCATTCCGAAATTAAAAATAACCGACGCAACGGTCGAAGTCGCAGGGGACGATCTGGCAAAATCCCTGGTTCATTACGGCGGTACCGCAATGCCGGGTGAATTTGGGAACACGGTTATTTTCGGCCATTCGACGCTGCCGCAGCTCTACAATCCGAAAAATTACAAGACCATCTTCTCCCTTCTGCCGACGCTCACGAAAGGCGATGAAATTACCATTACGTATGACGGCATCAAATATACGTACAGGGTATTTGATATGGTTGTCAGGCCGCCGACGGATCTTTCGGCGCTCGAGCAGGTTTTCGACGATTCGTATCTTACGCTCGTTACGTGTGTGCCGCCGGGAACGTACTGGCAGCGGCTGCATGTGAAAGCGCGCCTTGTGCGGAATTAACCATGAGTGAAAACCATCAGCAGGTTGCCATCGACGCCATCAAAAAGAAGCTTGTCGGAAAAGCGCTTTCGTACCATGAAATCTTTGCGATCATGGATGAAATTGCCAGTAAGAGATTAGGTCCGGTACTTACCACGTATTTTGCCGCAGCGGGGTTTAAAGAGGGATTTTCTGACGAAGAATTATATTCCCTTACGCGTGCGATGGTCGCCACCGGTCCGCGCTTACACTTTAAAGGAATCGTTGCAGACAAACATTCGACGGGAGGCGTAGCCGGTACCAGGACGACGATGATTATTGCGCCGATCATCGCCGCTGCGGGTTTTCAGATTCCCAAGACGTCGTCGCGCGCGATCACTTCGCCGGCGGGTACGGCCGATACGATGGAAGTGGTCGCACCGGTTACGTTTGCCCCTGCGCAGATCGAACGGTTGGTTGCCCGCGCGGGCGGGTGCATCGTGTGGGGCGGGCATCTCGGGCTGGCGCCTGCCGACGACATCCTCATTCAGATCGAACAGCCGCTCGCGTTTGAGTCGTTTGACAAGATTATCGTTTCCATCATGGCCAAAAAAGTTGCGTCGGGCACGACCCATCTCGTGCTGGACGTTCCGGTCGGGCCTACGATGAAAATTCAGCACATGCGCGACGGCGAAATAATTGCAAAAAAATTTTCATATCTTGCGAAAAAATTCAACATCAACGTCACGATCGACATGAACGAGATCCGTCAAAACGCCGGACGCGGCATCGGGCCGGTGTTGGAGGCGCGTGACGTATTTCATGTGCTGGAGCAGCACCGCGAGCGTCCGCTGGCGCTGGAAGCAAAAGCGTTGCGGCTTGCGGGAAAGTTACTGACGCTGTGCAATCCGAAACTCGACGGCGAGGCGGTTGCCAAAGAGCTGCTGGGAAACGGCAAGGCATTGGCCAAAATGCGCGAGATTATCAAAAACCAGGGCGGCAACCCCGACGTTACAAGCGAGCATCTTCGGCCTGGGAAATTTGTCCACGAAGTCAAAGCCAAACGGCACGGAAGAATTCATGCGATCGATAATCAACAAATTACCGTGATCTGCCGGATTTTAGGATGTCCGACGGATAAAAAGGCGGGAATGTATCTTGACCGCAAACTTGATGAGCCAGTGGACAGGGATGATATACTATGTACGCTCTATTCATCGGACAAATGGAGGCTTGAAGAAGCGGCGCAGACGATTCAGAACATGTCCGTTTATAAGGTTGAATAACATGTTTAAAAACATCATTGCTCCGATGCAGGCATGGTTGCTTTCCCAGGGCAAGTGCGTGGGATGCGGGAAGCCGCTTGAGCGGAAATCTGGTCTGGTAACCTGCGCCAACTGCGGCCGCATGTACATGTACGACGCGGACAGTAAAAAATTCAGGAGAGCGACGCTTGATGAAATTAAATAAACTCGTTGTATTAGTTGTTATTCTCGTGGCGCTGGCATGGCTCGGATATTTTTGGTGGCAGTACGGCCTTTCTGCGGTAAACCCTTCCGATAAAACGCCCGTTACGTTTGTCGTGACCAGCGGCGAAGGCGCGAAGGAGATAGCGGCTGATCTGGCGCGGAAAAAACTCATTAACAGTTCCACGAGCTTTTTTCTCCTCATTAAGCTTTTGGGCATTGAGAAATCACTGCAGGCGGGGGATTTCCGGCTGAACCGTTCGATGGATGCGCGGACCATAGCGATGGAACTTACCCACGGGATTCTGGACGTCTGGGTTACGGTGCCCGAAGGATGGCGAAATGAGGAAATAGCGGCACAGCTTACGAAAGACGTGGACATTCCCGAGACGCAGTTTCTGCAGTTTGCGCGCGAAGGCTACATGTTTCCCGACACGTACCTTGTCCCGCGGGATGCAACCCCGTCTGCGGTGGCTGCCATGTTTTTGGATAATTTCAACAGAAAAGTAACGCCGCAGATGCGTGAGGATGCAAAAAAAACCGGTTTGTCGTTTGCGGAAACGATTACACTGGCATCCATAGTTGAACGGGAGGGCATAACGGACGCCGACAGGCCGGTCATCGCGGGGGTACTTTTTAACCGTCTCAAAATCGGCATGCCGCTGCAGGTGGACGCGACACTCCAGTATGCATTGGGCTACCAGGCACAGGAAAAAACGTGGTGGCGAAAGGAGTTGTCCGACGAAGACAAGAAAATTGCTTCACCGTACAATACGTATGCCCGGCCGGGACTCCCGCCCGGACCCATTGCCAATCCGGGTTTGGCGTCGATTAAGGCCGCGATATACCCGACGGAAACGGAATATCTCTACTACCTGCACGATAAGACCGGCGCGGCGCGTTTTGCAAAAACCATCGAAGAGCACAACGCGAATATTCAGAAGTATTTACAGTAAAACCTCGGTTTTGTATACGAAAAAATCCTTTCCGCCTAAGTCGTATTTGTAGCGCTCGTTACCCTGCAGAAAATTATATTTTTTCATCCCGGTTTTTTCCGCGTGCTGCATGTGTTTTGCTTTTAAATAAAATCCGGCTGACGATTCCGCATAGCCGGAGTTATACGTCATGATCATGTCGCCCGCGCCAAACCACAGCATTGCTGCGATAGGATTGGAATTTTCCGTAAGCATGGTAATCGTACCGAGTTTTGCTATTTTTCTGAAAAATTCCTGCATACTATCCGTTAAAAATTCTGCTTTCCGTTCATCGAGTTTCATAAGATCAAGCAGCGCGTCTATTTCATGCACGTCGCGCATCGACGCGTGTGGGTGTTCCCGTTCGAATTTCCGGATTTTCCGTTCCATTTCATGCCGGTTCTTTTTATCGAGCTGAAGCGGAAGATCCGCAATCGGCGTCGTATCCTCTTTTTCCATCTGAAAATAATTCAATGTCGGTGAATTTTGGGGAACGTTGCGCAGCGTCAGATGAAACCCGCGGAATTTCGTTTTTATTTCCTCAGGATTAATAACGTCAAGATAATCAGCCACCTCATATCCGCCGGCGATAATGAGCTCATTGCCTTTCTTTGCCAAGTTATTGCCGACGAGCTCCCATTCTTTTCCGATGGTCGCATGCCAAGCCGTTATCCACTCATTTGATGAAAAAGGAAACATAACGGTATTATATACCCTTTTTTTGATACTGTTTGATATAATTGTAGTATGAGAGAACTTTACCAACTTCCGCGGGCAGAAGCCATTGATCTGCTTACGAAAGTAGATCAGGAACCGGATAAGTTAGTGTCGTATTTTCGCCGGGGCGCCATTATGTGGATATCTAACGATCCAGAATTTTTTTCGCACCGACGAGTTTTGGTTTTTAATTATACTAAGGAATTGTTTGAACGGGATTTTTATCGGGGCGACGTTGATTCCCGCCTGATACTTTACACGGATCCAGAGGTATTCAATATGAATTTGCGGATGGAAGCGTTTCGATATGGGAGACAACTTGCGCCGTCAATGTTTTTAGAAAAACCAACGCTGCGTCTGTGCGGAAGAAATCCATCTTTGTGGGATACGGACAGTCAAATCGCACATGAGAAAACAATGCGGTTACTGCAAATATGGTTTCCGACATACGGAATAACGTTTCAAAAAGCTGATTCCGATTGGATGGAATGATACTCGTATGATAGTATGCTTCTGCGATGAACGCTGTCTTTTATGAAAGATAAATATACCGCCGTGTGGGTGTCGCACTCCTCGATCGGGGATTATCTTAAGTGTCCGCGGGCGTATTTTCTCAAAAACGTCTACCGCGACCCGAAATCAAACCATAAGATTATGCTTATGGAACCGCCGCTGGCGCTCGGGCAGGTTGTGCACGACGTACTGGCAACTGCGGACGTTGCGGATTTTTTGCACGTATTCGAAAACAAATGGCAGGACGTGACAAAATATTTCCGCGATCCGGCAGAGGAAAAGAAATATAAAGCGCGCGGGGCCAACATGCTGGCGCGCGTTATGGCAAACCCCGGCCCGCTTGCGAAACAATCGGTTAAAATCCGACAGGATCTTCCGCACTTCTGGCTGTCCGAGGACGAAAACATTATTCTTTGCGGCAAAATCGATCTGCTGGAATATATTCCCGAGTCAGATTCCGTCCGCATCATAGATTTTAAAACCGGCAAATTTGACGAGAATGAAGATTCGCTGCAGCTGCCCATTTATCTTCTTTTGGCGGCACACTGTCAGGAAAAGCCGATCGCCGGCGCGGCGTATTGGTACCTCGAGCGCGATGATGCGCCGACGTCCGTATCACTTCCTACCGGCGAAGAGGCGACCAGGCGGGTGATGGAATATGCATCGCGGATTTCCCTTGCCCGAAAACTTAACCGGTTCGTATGCAAAACTAACGGTTGCCGCCACTGCCTGCCTTTGGAAAATATTCTGAACGGCAAAGCCCGCTTCGTCGGCGTGGGGGGATATAATCAGGATATCTATATAAACGGTTCTGCTTGACTTGAGCAAGAAAAAAAAGTGATGTAAGATGAGTTTCGTATGGAGCTTAAAGAGGCATTTTACAACGTGTACAATAATTTGCCTTTACCACTCCGTGATGAAGTGATTTTAGTAATCAATGGCGAATCACTGAGTTGGAAAGTTGTCAGACTTGAAGTGGACAATAATACGAAATTATCTCTAGAAATTCTTAAAAAGTTACGCGAATTGGGATTTATATGACGGTACAAACAGATAAGCTTATTCGTGAGCTCGTTATTGCCAGATTAAAATCGCTTCCTTCCGGCAAAAAAATTTCCATCGGTTCACACGGCGAATTTAACAGCAAGGAACTTATCGAGCGTATTCAGGAAGGTGATGAAATTGGGAAAAAAGTTATAGAAATTCAACTTGAATATTTGCGTTCGTTAAAAGCCATTCTTTCCGAGGATCCCCATGCTCATCACCCGGCCTAATCACGACATCACGACGAGTTATTTGTATTATTGGAGCGAACCGGTTATCGCATTTGCCCGTGCAAAGAACAGGAGCGTTATCGATTTGAAAGGGAAAAACGCAACGCCCGTTGAATTTACTGGCCGCGTGAAAAAGACGAATCCGGCGTTTGTGATACTCAATGGACATGGAAATAGTAAGACAATTGGTGGTCAGGATAACACTGCGCTCGTTGATATGAAGAATGCAGATATTTTATCCGGTAGAGTTACGTTTGCTCGTGCATGTAGCGCTGCAAAAAATCTTGGCGTCGTCGCTGTTAACGGTGGAGGTTCCTTTATCGGATACGATGATGATTTTGTTTTTCAAATCGACGAGATGCACGTTTCAAAACCGTTACGTGACCGAATTGCGGCCTTATTTTTAGAACCATCCAATCACGTTGCGATTTCGCTTCTAAAAGGACATACAAGCGGGCAGTCAGTCCAACGCGCTAATGATCTTTTCCGCGAAATAATTCACAGGGCGTTGTCAAGCGATGCGACTGATGACGAAAAGGATGCGTTACCATATCTTATATGGGATATGAAGCACCAGGTTTGTGTCGGCGATCAATCGATGACGATTTGATCATTTTCGGCGTGGGGGGGGATATAATCAGGATATTTATATCACTATCAGTTAAACCGTCGAAATTCAATCTGAAACTGGTTTTTGTAGCATTCGAAGATAATTTTTGCCGTTCGTTCCAAACCAGTGAGTGAGCTAAAAGAAACCGTAATCATGGCTACCCCACAAAGTTTGAGTAGGTTTCTCCGATTTTTTCATAAGTGTCTTTAGGTTTTTTAAAATCATCGGAAATAGCTACCCATCCTTTACGGTACGGCTTCAGCAGCATTCGAAGATTAATTGGTTTTTGTCTCATGAGGTTAGTATACCAACATGAAGCTTGACAAGCAAGGAAAAATACGTATAATAAGAGCTTAACTGAATAGCCTTTCAGAGGCGAACGTTCATTGTTCGCTTCTTTTTGTCGTTCACTAGAACTCATTACACCAATGGCAAAGCGCTTGTGGGACTCAACCAGTACAAATCTTCCGGAGCTGGATCTTACGCTCGTACAACGCGAGTCGTACCAATGGTTTTTAGAATCGGCAATCCGCGGGCTCTTGGACGAAGTATCTCCTATTGCAGATTTCACCGGTAAAAACTGGGAATTATCCTTCGGCGATTATTTTTTCGGCAGACCGCGGCTGACGCCCGGATTGGCACTGGAAAAAGGTCTTACCTTCGACATGCCGCTTAAGGTTATGGCGACCTTAGTCAACAAACAATCGGGCCACCGCGTGATGCAGGAGGTATTTTTGGGCGACATCCCTGCGATGACCGCAAACGGTACGTTCATTATTAACGGTATTGAACGGTGTGTCGTCAACCAGCTTGTGCGAAGCCCCGGCATTTATTACACCGGTACGGTCGATACCGCGACAGGAAAAACACTCTACAGCGCGGAGATCCGGCCCATGCACGGCAGCTGGTTGGAATTTATCAGTACGAGAAGCGACGTACTTATGGTGCGGATTGACAGGCGGCGCAAGTTTGTGGCGACCACGTTTCTTCGCGCGATCGGGTTATCGAGTAATGACGATATTATTGCGGCGTTCGGGAAAAACATCGAAGCGACGATTGCTAAAGATCCCACGCACAATCAGACGGAAGCGGTGCTGGAACTGTACCGGAAACTCCGGCCGGGCGAACCGATCGTTTTGGATAACGCACAGGAACTTCTGCGCACGATGTTTTTTGACTACCGGCGCTATTCGCTGGAACGCGTCGGCCGCTACAAGATGAACAAAAAACTCGGGCTTACCGTACCCAATGATAAAGAACACTGGGTGCTGACGCGCGAGGATATCGTCGGCGCAATCAAATACCTCATGGGACTGACCGGCGGCAACGGGGACGTTGACGACATTGATCATCTGGGCAACCGTCGGGTTCGGCGCGTTGGTGAACTTGTGGCAACAAACGCATTCCGTGTGGGGCTTCTGCGGCTTGAGCGGTCGGTGCGGGAAAAAATGAGCCTTGCCGGCCCTGCAGCCGAAGATTTAACGCCCATGCAGCTGGTCAATGCGCGGCCGATTATCGCCTCGATCAACGATTTTTTCCGGACGAGCCAGCTTTCCACCATCCTTGATCAGACAAATCCGCTTGCCGAAGTTGATAACCTGCGCCGGCTGACCGTCATGGGAATCGGCGGAATTTCGCGGGAGCGCGCGTCGTTTTCGATCCGTGACATTAACGCGTCGCAGTACGGACGTATCTGTCCCGTCAGAAGTCCGGAAGGTCCGAACATCGGTCTGGTTACCTACATGTCGCTGTACGCGCGCGCAAACGAATACGGATTTTTGGAAACGCCGTACCGAAAAGTAGTCGACAAAAAAGTGACCGGCGACATGGTGTATCTGGACGCAAGCGACGAACAGTATCATTATATTACGCATGCGGGCATTGCAATTGACGGTGAAGGGCACATCACCGAGGCCCGCGTTCCCGTCCGCTACAAGGGCGAATTTTTGGAAGCGGACGCGAATGTCGTTGAATACGTCGACGTCGTTCCGCGGCAGGTTGTCGGCGCGCCCGCGTCGCTCATTCCGTTTTTGGCGCATGATGAGGCAAACCGCGCACTCATGGGTACGCACATGCAGTGTCAGGCGGTGCCGCTGGTTAGTCCGCAGTCGCCGATTGTGGGTACGGGTATGGAAGCCGCCATTTCCGCAACGATGGGCAGGGTAGTTATTGCGCCGGAGGACGGCGTTGTCCGTTTTGCCGATGGTTCGCGCGTGGATTTTGAAACAACCGGCGGTGAAACGGTGAGTTTTATGATACAAAAATTCATGCGATCTGCCCAGTCTACCTGCTACAACCAGCGCGTCATGGTGGCGACGGGAAACAAAGTGAAACGGGGAGAGGTTCTTATTGACGGGCCGGCCAGCGACGCCGGAGAACTCGCCCTCGGCGCAAACGTTACCATTGCATACATGAGTTTTGACGGTTTGGGTTATGAAGACGCCATCGTCATTTCCGACCGGCTGGTAAAGGACGACGTATTAACGAGCGTTCACATTGAGGAATACGACGCGAGCGTTGTGGACACTAAACTCGGTCCTGAAGAAACGACCCGCGATATTCCCAATGTCGGCGAAGAAGCGCTCAGGAACCTCGACGAAAACGGCATCGTTGTCGTTGGCGCGGAGGTTGGCCCGAATGACATTCTGGTCGGGAAAATCGCACCGAAAGGGGAAACGGAACTCACCGCGGAAGAGCGGCTCCTGCGGGCAATTTTCGGGGAAAAAGCGCGCGAGGTCCGCGACACGTCGCTTCGCGTGGCGCACGGGGAACGCGGCACCGTCATTGACGTAAAAATTCTCGATAAAGAAAAAGGCGATGAGCTGGAACCCGGCACCAACCGTAAAATTATCGTGAAGGTTGCGCAGATGCGAAAAGTTGTCGTCGGTGACAAACTCGCCGGCCGCCACGGTAACAAAGGCGTCATTTCCAAAGTCGTTCCCGCTTCCGACATGCCATATCTGCCGGACGGCACGATCGTTGACGTCATCATTTCGCCGCTTTCCGTTTTGTCCCGTATGAATCTCGGTCAGCTTCTTGAGGCGCATCTGGGGATTGCTGCGCAAAAACTTAACGTAAAAATCGCGCTTCCGGTATTCGAACACCGCAACGAAAATGACCTTATAGCAAAAATGAACGAAGCCGCCGTTCCGGTATCCGGGAAAAGCATTCTGTACGACGGGAGAACCGGAGAAGCCTACAAAGAGCCGATCGTCGTGGGCGTGGGATACATCATGAAACTCATTCACATGGTGGAAGACAAAACGCACGCGCGTTCAACCGGACCGTACTCACTCGTTACCCAGCAGCCGCTCGGCGGTAAAGCGCAGATGGGCGGACAGCGGTTGGGAGAGATGGAAGTCTGGGCGCTTGAGGCGCACCGGGCGGCGCACGTACTGCAGGAAATGCTTACCATCAAATCCGATGACGTCGTGGGACGCGCAAAGGCATTCGAGGCAATCGTAAAGGGTACGGACATTCCGCAGTCCACCATTCCCGAATCGTTTAAAGTGCTCGTGAAAGAACTGCAGGCATTGGGGTTGAACGTGAATCCGACGGGCGTCGTAACAGCCAAGCCGCCGGCGCCGACGCAGACGGTTACCGATGACACGGTGCAGAAAGAAGCAGCGGAGATAGCAAAAGCAAGCGGTGAGGAAACCGTAGCAGAATCGGCTCCGGAAGCACTGCCAGTAACAGAAGGAGTCAATAATGGATAAAAGAGCGACGTTTACCAACATTGTTGATTTTTCGGGTCTCAAGATTACCCTTGCCTCGCCGGAGGAAATTAAAGCGTGGTCGTACGGCGAAGTGATCAAGCCGGAAACCATTAATTACCGGACGCTCAAGCCAGAAAAAGACGGTCTTTTTGACGAGCGGATCTTCGGCCCGACGAAAGATTGGGAATGTTACTGTGGGAAGTACAAGAGAATTCGCTACCGCGGCATCATCTGCGACAAGTGCGGCGTTGAAGTGACGCAGTCGAAAGTCCGGCGCGAGCGCATGGGGCACATCGCACTGGTTACCCCCGTTGCGCACGTGTGGTATTTTAAGGGTGCGCCGTCCAAACTGTCGCTCCTTTTGGACATCAGCCCCCGCGCGCTTGAAGAAGTCATTTATTTTGCGCAGTATCTGGTGACGAAAACCGATGAAGACGAGCGTAAAAACGTTATTGCCCGCATCGGCAAGCTCGGGGTTGAACGCGTGGCCGAAGTAACCAAGCGGATCCGTCAGGAAGTGGAGGAAATAAAAAACCGTTTTGCGAAGGAAAAGGAAGAGGTAAAAGACCGGGTAAGCGGCGCGGAAGCGCGCGATATGGCGCACTCAGAACTCACGCTCAAAGAACGGCAGGAAGTGTCGCGCGCGGAAGACGGCGGCCGCGAAGAGGAAGAAAAAATCAAAGCGATCATTGATCAGGTTACGACTATCGTAAAATCCATTCGGCCGCTTACGACACTCACCGAAGATGAATATCTCAGACTTTTTGAATACGACGCGGTCGGTTGTTTCGATGTGGCGATGGGCGCCGAAGCGATTGCACAGGTCGTTAAGAAACTTGATCTTGATAAACTCGCCGCGGATCTTCGCGAAGAAATTCAAAATACGAGCGGACAGCGGCACATCAAGGCGACCAAACGCCTGCGGCTCGTTGACGGGATGCGAAAGGCAGGCATTTCCCCGACGTGGATGATCATGAACATTTTGCCGGTAATTCCGCCGGACCTGCGGCCAATGGTGCAGCTGACCGGCGGAAGGTTTGCCACATCGGATCTGAATGATCTGTACCGCAGGGTTATCAACAGAAATAATCGGCTGAAACATCTTATGGATCTGGGAGCGCCGGAGATCATTCTCCGCAATGAGAAACGGATGCTGCAGGAAGCGGTCGATAGCCTCATTGACGTGACCCAGCGGCCGAGTTCCCGCGCGGTGATCGCACCGCTTCGCTCGCTTTCCGATATGCTCCGCGGCAAACAGGGCCGGTTCCGCCAAAATCTTTTGGGCAAGCGCGTCGATTACTCGGGCAGGTCGGTCATTGTCGTGGGACCTGAGCTTAATCTTACGCAGTGCGGTATTCCCAAAGAAATGGCGCTGGAAATGTTCAAGCCGTTTGTGCTTCGGGAACTTATCGTCCGCGGCATTGCGCCAAACGTAAAAAATGCGAAAAACGTTCTCGAACGCCGGACGCCGGAAGTGTTTGACATCCTTGAGGAAATTACCAAAAATCATCCGGTGCTCTTAAACCGCGCACCCACCCTGCATAAGCTCGGTATTCAGGCGTTTTACCCGATTCTTATCGAAGGATCGGCCATCCGCATCCACCCCTGTGTGTGTGCGGGCTACAACGCGGACTTCGACGGTGACCAGATGGCGGTACATATTCCGCTTTCAGGAGAATCCCAGCACGAGGCGATACACCTCATGCTGCCGACGCATAATCTTTTGAAACCCGCAGACGGATCGCCCATTACGGTTCCGAACAAGGAAATGGTGCTGGGGTGCTATTATCTGACGACCATTGACCCGTCCGCCCCGTCTGAAGAAGATAAACTGAAAATGTTCGGCAACCCCGACGAAGCAATTTTTGCCTATCAGTCCGGCGCCGTTGACCTCCGCGTGCCGATTCGCGTACACGTCGGCAGTGAAACGCCGGTGACGACGGTCGGAAAAATTCTGTTTAACGAAATTCTTCCCGAGGCGCTTCGCTTCGTCAATTCGCCGGTAAAATCGGGCGTTATTAAATCCATTATCACGAAGGCGCTCAAACTCTATCCGCGTGAAGACGTCGTCACGCTTATCGACGCTATTAAAAATATCGGTTTCTGGGGTGCAACCATCTGCGGCGGATTGTCGGTGTCTGTATTTGACTGCATCATGACGCCGCAGAAGACCGAAATTTTGGCAGAAGCGGAAAAGAAAGTGGCCGAAGTAGACGCCAATTACCAGCAGGGTCTTATTACGCTGGAGGAAAAGAAACGGCTGTCGAATGAAATCTGGATTGAAGTAACCGAGCGGCTTGCCGACATGACGTGGCACAACATGCCTGCGGCAAATCCCGTCAAAATGATCATCGATTCAGGCAGTGCGCGGGCTTCCAAAGACCAGCTCAAACAGCTGTCCGCAATCAAAGGGCTCGTGGTTGATCCGCTGGGTAAAATCGTTGAACTGCCGACCAAAAGCAATTACCGCGAAGGATTGTCCATCTTTGAGTACGTAACCAGTACGCGCGGATCCAGAAAAGGACTGACGGATTCCGCACTCAAAACTGCAGACGCAGGGTATCTCACGCGCAGGCTTGTGGACGTATCACACGACATGATCATCCGCGAGGATGACTGCGGTACGAGCGAAGGTTGGGAAGTGAACCGTCGGGAGGACCGTCAGGCGGCGTTCGGGTCGCGCGTCATCGGCAGGTTTGCAGCGGTTGACGTTACCGCACCCGGCAGCAAAAAAGTACTCATAGCCCGCGGTGAAGAAATTACCGAAGAAACAGTGCGGCTGTTGGATGAGCACAACGTGGAATCGGTTCTGGTGCGAAGCGCCATCACCTGTCAGGCATCGGTCGGGATGTGTGCAAAATGTTACGGCAGAGATTTCGCAACCGACGCGGCAGTGGAAATGGGCACGCCCGTGGGGGTCATTGCTGCACAATCCATCGGAGAGCCGGGTACGCAGCTCACGATGCGGGTCCGTCACGCCGGCGGCATTGTCGGGCTTGACGTAACCCAGGGTTTGCCGCGTGTGGAAGAGCTTTTTGAAGTCCGCATGCCGCGTATTCTTTCACCCATCAGCGAAATTGCCGGAAAAGTCGAAGTGACCGAAACCGAGGCAGGTCACAAAGTTCGCGTCAGAAATACGATGATCAAACCGCCGGAAGAGCGCGAATATCTCATTCCCTTAACGAGCGAACTACGGGTTAAAGACGGCGATCTTGTGGCAGCGGGGGATCAGTTTGCGAGCGGATATCTGGATATCAAGGAAGTGCTCACGGTGCGCGGTCTGCGTGGCGCACAAAAATACCTCATTACCGAAATTCAGCGCGTCTACGAATCGCAGGGAATTGCCATTCAGGATAAGCATTTTGAAGTGATCGTGCGAAAAATGAGCGATAAAGTCCGCGTGGATACGTCGGGTGACACAATGCTTTTGCCCGGGGAACTGGTTGACCGCATGCGCTTCCAGGAGGAAAACGCGCGCGTGTTGGCAGCAGGGGGAGAACCGGCAACGGCGCAGATTATCGTTCTTGGCATTACCCGCGCGTCGCTGTTTACCGAATCATGGCTGTCGGCCGCCTCTTTCCAGGAAACGACCAACGTTCTGACGGACGCCGCGCTTGCAGCCAAGGAAGATAAGTTGTTGGGTCTTAAGGAAAACGTTATAATCGGACGGCTCATTCCGGTATCGCCGGAACGGGTACAAATACAACACTGATATGCCGACAATCAATCAACTCGTCAAATACGGCCGACATTCGCGCAGCAAAAAGGTAAAAGCTACGGCGCTGCGGAGATTTTTCAACGCCAAAGACCGGCTTACCCGTCAGGTTCCTGCGCCGTTTAAGCGGGGAGTCGTGACGCTGGTCAAAACCATGACGCCAAAAAAACCAAACTCCGCGCTCCGCAAAGTCGCGCGCGTCAGGCTTAGCAACAAACAGGAAGTAACCGCGTACATTCCGGGCATCGGCCACGAACTGACCGAGCACGCGATTGTGCTGGTTCGCGGAGGGCGCGTGCCCGATCTGCCGGGTGTAAAATATCACATTGTCCGCGGCAAATATGACTCGTCGGGAGTGGTCAACCGCAAGAAAGGGCGATCCCGTTACGGTGCGAAGGCGGGCGGTCCCGGACCGGCCACAGCAGCGGCAAGTTAATACTATGAGATCCGGACGCGTTACCAAACCTACTCTTGAAGCTGACCCGTTGTACGGCAACAGATTGCTGGCTCGGTTTATTAACCGGGTCATGCGAAGCGGTAAAAAGACGGTCGCCCAACAGGTAGTTTACCATGCGCTTGAGTCAATCAAAGCAAAAGGCGAGGATCCCGTCAAAGTGTTTGAGGCAGCTATCGCAAATATCGGACCGAAAATGGAGGTCAAATCTCGCCGCGTCGGCGGCGCATCGTATCAAGTGCCGACGGAAGTACGCGGAGACCGCCGTATCGCGCTTGCCATGCGATGGCTCGTCCAGTATGCGAACAAGCGGGACAGCCGGCAGTACAAGGGTTTTTCCGCTAAACTCGCTGCGGAACTTACCGATGCGGCAAAAAATCAGGGAGAAGCAATTAAAAAGCGCGATACCATCCAGCGCATGGCCGAAGCCAACCGCGCATTCGCACACTTCAAGTGGTGAGTTTTTTCGTGAGTTCCTCAATCCATGCATTGACTTTCGCAACATTGGCGGGTTCGTCGCTGTAGTATTTATCGATTTTGAGCGACGGGATAAGAATGGTCCCTTTCATATCCGCAACGAATTTTTCCAGATGATCCACCGCGCCGTTATAGATGCGGTATGACGAATCACCGAGGCCGAAAACGGCAAACGGTTTCGTGACCGCCTGGGTTTTCATTTTTTCGATAAACGGCATAAAATCTTCGTGCGGAAATCCCTCATTGCCGTCAAAGTCCCAGCTCGGAGACCCCAGAAGAATTACCTGCGCATTCGTTATATCCTCGGGAGACGTCAACCGGATTTCTTTTGAGGTAACCGCGTGTCCGGCTGCGGTAAGCGCCTGCTCGATCATCCCCGCGACAACCTGCGTCGTACCGGAATTCGTCGCCCACACGAGTAAAACATTCATATAACGTATTGTACAATATGACTAATGAAACGGGTAGTGCAACATTTTGAACGCGTTGATCCGGTTCTTGCGTCCGTCATTACGTCGGTTGCGCCGCTTGCGCCGGGCAGCGACTATTTTTCCGATCTTTGTGAAATTGTCATCCAACAACAATTGTCGGAAAAAGCCGGTGAAACATTGTGGCGCAGATTTTTAGCGCTTTTTCGAAAACTGACGCCCCACGCCGTCCTTCGAACGCCGGATGAAAAAATCCGCAGCGCGGGAATTTCATGGCATAAAGTTTCGTACATAAAAAATCTTGCGACGTATGGCGATTTTGCTAAACTGCGCGATCTTCCGGATGAAGACGTACTCCGGCAGTTAACGAATATAAAGGGTATCGGGCCGTGGTCTGCGGAGATGTTTCTTATGTTCAGCCTTGCGCGGGAGGACGTGTTTTCGTATGGCGATTTGGGACTGCGCCGCGCCATACAAAAATTGTATAATTTTAAGAGAGAGCCCACGCGCAGACAAATGGAACGTATTGTTGCCAGATGGGCGCCGTACAGAACGTACGCAGCAAAAATTTTATGGGGAACCCTTTAATTCTTGCAGGTATCATCCTTATACTTGCCGGCCTGTTTGCAAATATCGCACCGGATGTAAAGCTCCCGCTTCTTCCCGGTGATATTTTTATTCAAAAAGAAGGATTTACGATTTATATCCCGATCGTGAGCTCGGTACTCGTGAGTATTATTCTGACGGTCATATTCCGGCTGTTGCGATGATGCAGAACATTATTGCGTTTTTTCTGTCCGTTATTGCCGCATGGTTTGGAGGTAAGCCCGCAACCGTGCCGCCCACCGCGTTGCCCCTTACGGTTCCCGACGGGTACGCAGTTTCCGTTTTTGCCGGCAACGTTCCGAATGCACGGGTGCTGGCGTGGGATCCGAAGGGAACGTTACTTGTTTCGAGTCCCGCAACGGGAAAGGTATTCCGCGTAGCAGGTGACGGCACCGTGTCGGTTGTTATTTCGGGATTACAGCAGCCGCACGGGTTGGCATTCAGGGACGGAAAACTGTACATTGCAGAGACAAATGCGGTTGCCGTATACGAGTATGACGGCACGGCGAAAAACAGAAAAAAACTTTTTGATGTGCCGGGCGGCGGCAGGGAATTTACCCGCACGATCGGATTCGGGCCCGACGGCAGGCTCTATGTTTCCATAGGCGCGTCGTGCAACGTGTGCGTGGAAACCGACCGGCGCCGCGCAAGCATCCAGGTGTGGGACGGGACGTCGCTCCGGCCGTTTGCGACCGGACTGCGCAATG
The DNA here is from genome assembly GCA_964461825.1 of uncultured Gammaproteobacteria bacterium. Lineage (GTDB taxonomy): Bacteria > Patescibacteriota > Microgenomatia > UBA10105 > UBA927 > XYB1-FULL-47-11. The sequence continues at coordinate 2,819 of CAYWVJ010000002.1, read as the reverse complement.
CGGTATTTTTTATCTGGAAAGGGAGCGACATGTACGCGACGGATATGGGGCGTGATTTGTTGGGCGATGACCTTCCGCCGGACGCGATCAATGTCATCAAAGAAGGCAGAAATTACGGTTGGCCGTATTGTTTCGGCAAACAGGTTCCGGATAAAACGTTCGGCGGCACCGATACACTATGCAAAACCACGGAACCGTCATTTATTGACATCCCCGCGCACTCGGCGCCGCTGGGGCTTGCGTTTGACGGCGCCGATCTGCTGGTTGCCTATCACGGATCATGGAACAGGAGCGTGCCGACCGGTTATAAAATCGTACGGATCCGGAACGGCAAAATTTCCGATTTCATTTCCGGCTGGCTTACCAAAGACGGAGGCGTAACAGGCAGACCCGTTGATTTGCTTTTTGATGACAAAGGAAATCTCTTTGTTTCCGATGATAAAGCAGGGGTAATTTATAAAGTCAGCAGAACGTGATGTATAGTACAATAGATTTATGCCATACCTCAACTGGATAGACTGGACGATTGTGGCGATTTTAGCGTATTACGGATTTACGGGCTGGGAAGCGGGGTTTGCCGATTTGGGACTGTCATTCGTTACGTTTCTTGTATCGTTGTGGCTGGCGATTAAATTCAACGCGCCGGTCGGCAATTTTCTTGCGCAAAAGTTCGGCATCGCGTCAATGTGGACTACGGTGCTGGGCTATATCATCGTCGGGTTTATCGCGGAAACCATCCTTGCGGAGCTTGCGGCGCTGCTCATCAGCCGGTTGCCGAAAAAACTTTTAAACTCTCCGTATAACCGGTGGCTTGGCGTTCTCGTTTCGATATTTAACGGGCTTGTTCTTGTTGCATTTTTCCTTCTTGTCATTCTCGCGCTGCCAATCCGCGGGACGATAAAATCCGACATCAGAACCAGCAAGGTCGGCGGGTTCCTCGTAACGGTGGCGCAAAAGTACGGCGCGCCCATCGAATCAACGATCCAGCAGGCCCGCGACTCTGCGGTAAAATTTACGACGGTCGCGCCGGATTCCAAAGAACGCATCGCGCTTGATGTTGCGCCTGCGGAATCGGATCTTCGCATTGATCAGGAAGCGGAGCGAGAAATGCTTAATCTTATAAATGCGGAGCGCGCAAAAGCCGGCGCTGGTCCGCTTACCGTTGACGTGCGCATTGTGCCTGTCGCGCGAGCGCAAAGCCGCGATATGTTTCTCAACCGGTATTTCTCGCACATAGATTCTTCCGGGCGCACGCCTGGTGACAGACTGCAGGCGGCAGGAATTAGTTTCACCGCAGCGGGAGAAAATCTTGCGTACGCGCCGGATCTTGCGGCTGCGCACCAGGGCCTTATGAACAGCCCAGGCCACCGCAGAAATATTCTGGATCCCAATTTCCGCCGGGTCGGCATCGGGATCATCAGTACGGATAAATACGGGATAATGGTAACGCAGGATTTTATAAATTGATTTTTTCATTTTTGTTATACTGCGGTTATGAACTTCGATAATCCTCAGAATCCGTGTCCGCAAAATATTCTTATGCGTCAAAAGATTGTTGACGTGACCTATGTTTCTTTTGACGGGAGTGTGCACCAGGGGCAAATTGTGGTAGACGAGGATTTAGTTAAGGACGTGCAGGATGCGTTTGCGCTGCTTTTGCACGAAGAGTTTCCGATAACGTCGGTCATTCCAATTTCCGACCCGAGGTTCCACTGGGATGATAATCTGTCTATGAAAGCAAATAACTCTTCAGGATTTAATTACCGTTTGGTCGCCAATACGGCGCGCATGTCCAATCACGCATACGGCCGCGCCATCGATATCAACCCAAAACTCAATCCTTTCGTTTCCGGGTCAGGGGAGACGTCGCCGGAAGGAGCGATCTGGGATCCGGTCAAACCCGGCACCATTACCGCAGACAGTTCAATTGTCAGATTTTTCCTCTCGCGCGGATGGGAATGGGGCGGCAACTGGACGGACCGCAAGGATTACCAGCATTTCCAGAAACCAAGAATTTTGTAATCTTCTGCACATATTTATTTACTTCAAGGCATTATTCTTAGAGTAATGCCATATTTGGTACGTTATTATAAATCTCGTCGTGGGGAATTTCCCGTCCGTGATTTTATAGACAAACAGAACCATGAAACGATAGCAAAGTATTCACGGTTATATGTATTACTTACAGAGTATGGACCAGGTTTAACATTTCCCCATGTTAAACATATTTCTGGTCGATTGTATGAGTTGCGCGTTCGGGGTAAGACGGAAATTAGAATATTTTATGCTCGATTGAATACGATATATGTTCTCTTACATGCATTTCAGAAGAAATCACGAAAGGTTCCGGAAAAAGAATTGCAAATTGCAAAGAAGCGATTGACAGAAGTATATCATATATGATATACTCTATATATATGAAAATTCCCGAAGCGGTATTACATAAAATAGCAAAATTTCCTGACGTAGGGGATCATGTTAAAGAGTTGCTCAAAGATCCGGGGGTCAAAGCCGAGTATGACAAGCTCGGGCCGCAGTTTGCGCTCATCCGGCAGGTTCTGGACGCGCGGATCAAAAAAAAGATGACGCAAAAAGAATTGGCAAAACGAATGAGAACGAAACAATCGGATATCGCGCGATTTGAATCGGGAAACAGCAATCCAACTTTGTCATATATTGGACGTTTGGCAAAAGCAATAAAAACGCCAATTACCATTAGAATTCCAGCATGAATATATCGGAATTGGAAAAACGAATGGAAACGATTGAAAAACGCAACGCGCGCGTAGAACTTGATAAAGCGTGGGAGGTAAGCTGGA
>CAYWVJ010000001.1:64296-67804 GCA_964461825.1 uncultured Gammaproteobacteria bacterium | reverse complement strand
CAATTTTCGGTACGAGTGCCGTGGGAACGGAAGCGTGGAAGAAGCGGACGGATCAGAGGAAATTTATAAAGACAGCAAGCGGGTTTACTATTTGTACTACGCAGGAGGGATGATTGATCGAGTTTAGGAATCTTTACCGTACATCATGACGCAGGTCGTCATTAACGAACTCTACCCGAAGGCCGATCCGGCGGCGTACGCGTTTATCGAACTGTACAACAACGGATCGGAATCCGTATCGCTCAACCAGTGGAAGCTGGAGAGTGCGAGCGGGCAGTCGTTTATCCTGAACGCAAGTTCCGTTATTCCGTCGCGCGGTTATTTGGTTTTTTTCCGGTCGCAGACCGGTATGACTTTAAGCACCGAAGGCGATACCGTCCGGTTGATTGACGAAAAAGGAAGCCTCAAAGACGCGCAAAGCTATCCGGGAATTCTGGGATACAACACCGCTGTGGGCAGAACCGCAGACGGGGCAGGCGTGTGGGCCCTCTGCACCAAATCCACGCCGAATCAGCCGAACGCCTGTCCGGTACCCACGCCGACTCCGGTGCCCACATTTGCGCCGCTTGCAACTCCGACGTTGGTTTTCGCACCTACCGCAACGCCGACTCCCACACCGCAGATAAAGACCCCTTTGGCAGATACGCAGGCGCTCGGAGCAACAATCGCGGTAACGCCGACGCCCACGCCGACACCGGGAGTTGCGGATTTCATACGGCTTGACATACCGCGATTAACAGTCGTACAGATTCTCGTCATTTTCATCGCATGGGCGTCTATTGCCGCATTTGCACTGTGGAGACGAGGCCGCAAACAGTAAGAATTACTCGATGCTGAGGATTTTATAGTTAATGCGGCCGGCAGGGGCTTCCACCTCAACCTGTTCGCCGACCTTTTTGCCTATAAGGGCTTTCCCCAGCGGCGATTCGTGGGAAATTTTCTTTTCCTTGGGGTCTGCTTCCCATTCGCCGACGAGCATAAATTCCTCTTTTTTCCCGTCCACATGAAGCGTAACTTTGCATCCCACGTCAACGATATTTTTCGCGTGATGGTTCGTTATGAGTTTGGCGCTGTGGAGAATTTCCTCAAGTTCCACGATGCGGCCGTCGATAAATGACAGGTCCTGTTTGGCTGCCGCGTATTCGCTGTTTTCGGAAAGATCCCCGAGCTCGCGCGCGTCGGCAAGGCGTTTCACGGCCACTGGCCGTTTCGTGTTGACGAGTTCGTCGTATTCGCGCTTGAGTTCCGCAAGGCCTTCTTTTGTGAGTAACATTTTGTTATTGGGATCCATATATCAGGGCTAAAAAAAATACTCCCTACTATTAAATAGGCTCGAGGGAGCTTATAAATACGTATAAAATTGTATCTGAACTGCATTGCTATGTCAAGCGCAAGCTGGTAAAATTGAAGCCACGAGCCGCGTTCGTATAACGGTTAGTACGGTAGATTCTCAATCTATCAACAAGGGTCCGACTCCCTTACGCGGTACATATGGCAACGATTGATACACTGAAGAAAACGAGGCTGGAAAAGCTCGCCAGACTCAGAAAATCGGGCGTGGATCCGTACCCCGGTACGATTATGCGCAGGGAAACCGTTGCGAAGGCGCGAAGACTCATGGGGAAGCAGGTCGCGATTGCCGGCCGCATCATGGGCATGCGCGGCCACGGAAAGATCGGCTTTTGGGACGTAGCAGACGGCACCGGGAAAATCCAGGTTTTCTATAAAACCGATACCATTACCGACCTACTCGATTTGGGCGATTTTGTCGCGGCTCAGGGCGACGTGGATAAAACGAAAGCAGGGGAACTGACGGTGTTTGCCAAAAAAATACAGCTGATTTCCAAGGCGGTGCGGCCGCTGCCGTCCGAATGGAGCGGTCTTAAAGACATCGAAGAGCGCTACCGGCAGCGGTACGTTGATCTTATCGTCAACCCCCAGACGCGCGACGTTTTTATTACGAGATCGAAAGTCATTACTTTTTTGCGGACATTTCTGGACAGCGACGGATTTCTGGAAGTTGACACGCCGATCCTGCAGCCCGTCTACGGCGGCGCGTCGGCAAAACCGTTTATTTCGCATCACAACGCGCTTGACGTAGATCTATACCTTCGGATTTCCGATGAGCTGTATCTTAAGCGCCTCATCGTGGGCGGTTTTGATAAAGTGTACGAGGTAGGGCGGGATTTCCGCAACGAAGGCATTGACCGGCAGCACAACCCGGAATTTACGATGCTGGAGTTTTACCGGGCGTACGCCAACTACGAAGACCTCATGAAGTACACCGAAACGATGCTCGCGAGCCTTATTAAGGAGCTCAAAGGGTCGTACAAATTTACGTATCAGGGAGAAGAGCTCGATTTTACGCCGCCCTGGCCGCGGGTATCGTACCGCGACGTCGTCATGCATCACAGCGGCATTGATATAAACAAGATAGACGATGAGAAAAAGCTTCTTGCCGCAATCAGGGCGAAAAAGATTCAATTAGACCTGAACGGCGTCGTGGGATACGGCGCACTTTTGGATACGCTGTACAAAGCAACTGCGCGGCCGCATTTAACCGGCCCGATGTTTTTAACCGACAGGCCCACGGCGTTCGTCGCGCTCGCCAAACGGCTGCCAACGGATCCCGCTAAAACAGCATCGTTCCAGCTTTTGGTTGCCGGTCGGGAACTTATCAATGCATACAACGAACTTAACGATCCGGAAGATCAGGCTGCGCGCTGGCGGGAGCAGGAATTACTCGGGAAAAAAGGTCAGAGCGAACACGAAGCGTTCGACGCCGATTACATCCGCGCGCTCGAGTACGGGATGCCGCCCACCGCGGGCTGGGGACTGGGAATTGACCGCCTGGTTTCCATACTCACCGACCAGCCCAACATAAAAGACGTGATTTTATTCCCGACGCTCAAGCCAGAAAATGCGTAAACTTCTCATCGCCACCACGAATCCGGGAAAACTGAAGGAAATACGACGTTTTTTGGGAGACGTCCCTGTCGTCAGTTTAAAAGATGTCGGAATTACCGAAAGAGCGGAAGAATCCGGGAGTACGTTTGAGGAAAACGCGGTGATTAAGGCAAAATTTTATGCGAAACTTTCGGGACTCCCGACGCTTGCCGATGACGGCGGGCTCGAGATTGACGCGCTGGGAGGCGAGCCGGGCGTACATTCCCACCGGTGGATTCATTCGGACAGAGAAGATACCGATGAAGAGCTGATTGCATACACGCTCAAACGGATGAAAAACCTTGCGCCTGATATGCGCGGCGCGCAACTGCGGCTCGTATTGGCATTAGTTTTTCCCAACGGGGACGTATACACTGCGGAAGAAAAAGTCCGCGGCATCATTCCGCGCAAAGCGTCGGACGTCCGGCACGCCGGTTTTCCGTACCGGTCGCTTCTCTATTTACCGGAAATCGGCAAGTACTACAACCACGACGAATTGACCGCGGAGGAAACGGAAACGTATAATCATAGGAAGAAAGCGCTGGATAAACTGAAGCCGATT
>CAYWVJ010000001.1:58833-64196 GCA_964461825.1 uncultured Gammaproteobacteria bacterium | reverse complement strand
GGAAACGGAAACGTATAATCATAGGAAGAAAGCGCTGGATAAACTGAAGCCGATTTTGAGGCAAGAATTGACACAAAAGTAGCCAACGCATATAATAGATCCGTTGACAATTTAATAAAAGGCGTTACCATACCGAACATTCCCTCGGTAGAGCTTCCCGACGAAAGCGCGTAAGTGAGTAAGTCAGGACGGGATTTCCCGTTACAGAAAATCGAGTCCGCCAACTGGCGGAGAAGAAAAGTGGCACCACGAGGCACCTCGTCTTTTCAGAAAGGCTGGGGTGTTTTTTTATGGCAAAAATATATCTTGTTCGTCACGCAGAATCCATCGCAAATACGCGGGGCATTTATCAAGGCCAGACATACGATACTGGTTTATCTCCTTTGGGAAGGAAACAAGCGAGAGTGCTGGCAAGCACACTGGCCGATGAAGCGGTTGATGCTATTATTGCAAGCCCACTCAAAAGAACACGGTATACTGCGCAAACGGTTGCTCGAAAGAAGCACATTCGGGTTCAGCTTGAGCCGAGATTACTGGAAACAAACCATGGTCAATGGGAAGGACTACAAAAACATACGATCGCTAAAAAGTGGCCTGAAGCCTACCAACTGTGGTTTCGGAGTCCATCGAAAGTCGCATTCCCCGATGGTGAGAAATTTGTCGACACGCAGGCACGCGTGATGAAATGGTGGAAAAAATTTGCCAAAACCCGGGAAAATACACTCGTCGTTACCCACGATAACATTATTCGAATTATTCTTGCGGATGTTCTGGGTATGCGTTTAGACTACATTTGGCGCCTTTACCTGGTGCCAACAGGTATAACGATAATCAGGGTGGATGAGGATATTCAGATTGTTACGCTTAATGATATGCGGCATGTCGGAAAAGTTAATCTTGCAAAGCACGCATTTTAGACGTATTCTGAACGTATGTTAGATATTGCATTCATCAGGGAAAATTTGGAGGTCTGCAAAAAAGCCGCGAAAAACAAAAACCGTGACGTGGACTGGGACGGGCTCGTGGCGCTTGATGATGCGCGACGGGAGCTTATCGGCAGGATCGAGGCGCTGCGCGCAAAGCGCAATGAGGGTCAAAATGTAAAAAACGAACTCAAACCGCTCGAGAGCAAACTGCGCGAGGTTCAGGAAAAATTTAATTTCCTCATGCTTACCGTTCCGAACGTTCCCGACGAAAGCGTACCGGTCGGCCGCGACGCATCGGGAAACGTAGAAGTACGGAAGTGGGGTCATGTACCGAAATTTTCATTTGAGCCTAAAGATCATATCGAACTTGCGAAATCCTTAGACCTTATTGATTTTTCTCGCGGGGCAAAAGTCGGCGGCACGCGCGCGTATTTTCTAAAAAACGAAGCGGCACAGCTGGAATTTGCCGTGCTTTTTTACGCATTTCAAAAACTAATTAAAAAAGGTTTCACGCCAATTATCGCGCCATCGCTCGTCAAGGAGTTTGCATTTTTCGGTAACGGCCAGTTTCCATGGGGCAGGGATGAAGTCTATCGGATTGAAAAAGACGATGTATATTTAGCAGGGACAGCAGAAGTTCCTGTCACTGCATACTTGTCTGACGAGATTTTGAGTGAATCGGATTTACCCAAAAAGTTTGTGGCGTTTTCACCGTGTTTCAGAAGGGAAGCGGGAAGTTACGGTAAGGATGTAAAAGGGGTCTATAGACTGCACCAATTTAATAAGATTGAACAAGTAATTATTGCAAAAAATGATATGAACACTTCTCTTACTCTTTTAGAAGAATTGTTGGTGAATTCAGAAGAAATTCTTCAGGACCTCGAACTCCCGTACCGCGTCATGCTCATGTGCACCGGTGACATGGGCGAGCCGCAGGTGAAAAAGTATGACATAGAAACCTGGATGCCGGGAAGAAAAGCGTATGGCGAGACCATGTCCGATTCATTCATGGGAGATTTTCAGGCGCGCAGACTTAAGATTCGTTACAAAGCGAAAGACGGGAAAACAGTTTTTGCGCATACGTTAAACAATACGGCAATAGCGTCACCCCGGATTCTTGTTGCGCTGCTGGAAAACTATCAGCAAAAAGACGGATCGATAATAATTCCCAAAGTCCTGCAGCCGTATCTCGGGAAAAAGGTGATTGCGCGATGAGTTGGCTTTCGTACCTTGCCCCGCGCATCGCGTACCGGACGTCAACGAAATATAACCGCGACGTCCGCGTCGTTGAAGAACGGGGGAAATATAAACTCTTGGTGAACGGGTCGCGGCAGTCGGGGGAATATATCAGGAAACTCTGGCAGCATGCGTTCGCACAGTTTCGTATTTTTCCGTCGCCCGATGTGAGAAAGATTCTCGTGCTGGGGGTGGGCGGCGGCACGGTTCTTCTCCTTTTGCGTGCGATGTATCCGGATGCTGCGATCACCGCGGTTGACATCGACGAAGCGATGATCGCGATTGCGAAAAAATATTTCGGCGTAACGGGCTGTACGCTGCTGGTTGCGGATGCCCGGGAGTTTGTGAAAACGAAGGGTACGTGGGACATGATCGTCATCGATCTATTTATCGGCGCAACAATTCCGACGTTTGTGAGCAGTGAAACGTTTTTGCAAAACGTCAGCGCCCGTGAAAGTTCCCGCGGCGTTGTCCTTGTCAATTACCTGCAGGAGTTCGAATACGGTAAGCTTTCTGATATTTTTTTTAAAAAACTTACGAAAATTTTCGGCAGCGTCCGTGACGCACGGGTCAATAACAATAGGTTCTTCTGTGTGATAAAATAGCTTCATGTTCAACTTCCTGGGGAAACTTCTGGACAGCAACGAAAAGGAAATTACGCGGCTGCGTGACGTTGTCGCCGCAATCAATGCATTCGAACCGGAGATGAAACGGCTCAAGAATTTTGAGAAAAAAACCGCTGAACTAAAGGAGCGGCTCACGTCCGGCCAGTCGCTCGATGACATATTGCCGGAGGCATTCGCGGTTGTCCGCGAAGCATCGCAGCGGGCTATCGGACAGCGGCATTTTGACGTGCAGATGATGGCGGCAATGACGCTGCACAACGGGAAAGTGGCCGAACAGAAAACAGGCGAAGGGAAAACGCTTTCCGCGATACCCGCGCTGTACCTTAACGCGCTTACCGGCCGCGGCGTACATCTGGTAACCGTCAACGATTACCTGGCGCGGCGCGACGCCGGCTGGATGGGCCCGATTTTTCATTTGCTGGGCATGAAGACGTCCGCAATGATCAGCGACCAGTCGTTTCTTTACGATCCCGGGTTTAACGACCCGGGTGCCGTTGATGAACGGCTCAAGCATTTGCGGCCCATCACGCGGAAAGAAGCGTATCTGGCGGACGTAACCTACGGCATCAACAGCGAATTCGGATTTGATTACCTTCGTGACAACATGGTGTCGGATATTCCACAGGTAGTCCAGCGGGAATATCATTTTGCCGTTGTCGACGAGGTGGATTCGGTACTTATCGACGAGGCGCGCACTCCCCACATTATTTCCGCGCCCGATAGCGAGGCGACGCACGCATACTACGACTATGCCAAGCTCGTTGAAAAACTTTCGTCTGACACGGATTTTGTGATTGACGAGAAACTGCGTACTGCGCATCTTACTGATCACGGCATTCTCAAAGTAGAGAAAACGCTGGGCATTGATAACATTTACGAAAAGGATTTCGGCACCGTCCATCACATTGAAGCAGCGCTCAAAGCACGGACGCTTTTTCACCGTGAAAAAGATTACATCGTCAAGGACAATCAGATAATCATTGTCGATGAGTTCACCGGCAGGCTTCTTATCGGACGCAGGTTTTCCGAAGGAATCCATCAGGCGATCGAGGCAAAGGAAAACGTGCCGATCCAGCAGGAAAGCAAAACGCTCGCGACCGTATCGCTCCAGAATTACTTCCGCATGTACCAGAAGCTTGCCGGCATGACCGGAACCGCGGCAACCGAGGCCGAAGAATTCCATAAAATTTATGGCCTCGACGTTATCGTCATCCCGACACACCGCAGCATGATCCGCAAAGATTTCCCCGACAGCGTGTACAAAACGCCGCGCGCCAAGTATGCTGCGATCGTCGCCGACATTGCCCAGGCGCACAAACGCGGCCAGCCGGTACTCGTGGGTACGACGTCCATCGAAAAAAATGAAATCATCAGCGAGTTTCTGAAACGGAAAGGCGTGCCGCATCAGGTTCTTAACGCGAAAAACCATCTCAAAGAAGCAATGATCATTGCGGACGCCGGCAAAAAAGGCGCGGTGACGGTGGCAACCAACATGGCGGGACGCGGTGTTGACATCATCCTCGGCGGACAGAACGGAACGGAAAAAGAGCACGACGAAATCGTGTCGCTGGGGGGGCTTCACGTTATCGGCACCGAGCGGCACGAATCGCGGCGGATCGATAACCAGCTGCGGGGCCGATCCGGCCGTCAGGGCGATCCGGGTACGAGCAGGTTTTACGTCTCCCTCGAAGATGACATCATGCGGCTTTTCGGCGGGGATCAGGTGGCGCGGCTCATGACGATTTTTAAACTACCCGAAAACGTTCCGCTGGAACATTCCATGGTGTCGCGCGCAATCGAGCAGGCGCAGATGAAGGTTGAGGGATTTCATTTCGACAGCCGCAAGCATCTCGTCGAATATGACGACGTCCTTAATAAACAGCGGGAAATTATCTACCGCAAGCGCCGGAAAATTCTTGAGGGGGAGAATCAGAAAGACATAATCCTTGCGCATATTTCCGGTGAACTTGCCAACGTTGCGGCGATGTATGCATCCGAAAACGGCGCCGTTGACAGGGAAAAAATCCTTTCCGAATTTGTTTCCGTCATTCCGTTTGATCCGGCGTCGCAATCTCAGCTCATGAAGCAGATGGAGCAGGCGCAAACCGCGGCAGACGTGACGGAGTTTTTGACCGCTGTTGCAAAAGATATGTATGAGCAGCGCGAAAAGCAAATTACCCCGGAGATTCTACGGCAGATTGAACGCTGGGTAAGCCTGCAGGTAATTGACAGTTATTGGATGGATCATCTGGATGCGATCGATGACCTTCGCGAAGGGATAGGGCTCCGGGGATACGGTCAGCGCGATCCTTTGGTCGAGTACAAAAACGAAGCGTTCACGATGTTTGAGCGGCTGGTTGCTTCGATTGACAGCGAAATCGTGCACAGGATTTACAAAGTGCAGGTGGCTACGGCTCCTCCGCCGATGCAGCAACAGCAAGTCAACACAAATAGTGAACCCGCCACGCCAACTCCGGTTGTCAACAAAGGGAAAAAGCTCGGCCGGAATGACCCATGCTGGTGCGGTTCCGGCAAGAAGTGGAAGAAGTGCCACTATCCGCAGACGGGATAATAT
>CAYWVJ010000001.1:15916-58733 GCA_964461825.1 uncultured Gammaproteobacteria bacterium | reverse complement strand
GTGCGGTTCCGGCAAGAAGTGGAAGAAGTGCCACTATCCGCAGACGGGATAATATATGCCAGAAAATCTATCGAAAGATTTTAATAAAGATCAGTACTTGGCATATAGAAGGAAACAAGCAATTGTTGTTCATTCCGATTTATTTGTAGATCTTTCGAAAAAGTACTTATCTCAAATTCCTCTCGCTGGAGCAGCAGCATACAGAACTTCCAAAGGAGAAGAAAATATTCTGATTAATTGGGACCATTATGAAGGTGGATTGGGTCAAGATTTTACGGATTGCATTCCATATGAGATTGAACATGAAGCAAATGAATTATGGCTCACACGGGGAAAAACAGAAGTTGACTCTTTTGGACCTGATCATTACGCCGCTATTGAAGAAGCGATGAGGTCGGCATATAAAGACGGGAAATTAGATAGGTATATGGAATTGAAACGCGCGCAGATGCAAATATTTTCATCAATGGGCGATACACATGCCATGCAAGAATTAGCCTTTTATAAACAAATTGCCGAAAAATTGAATTCAAATCAGTAAAAAGTTAAAGTTATCTACGAGGATTATCCTTGTAGGTGAATGAAATCAGAAGTAGGAGAATGATGCCTCCGATTGCAAGATAGATGCCGACGGTGAGCGACTGGGGCCAGTAGTACATGTATACCGTGTGATTTCCCGCCGGAACGGGAACGCCGCGGAAAGTAAAGTCAGTGCGAATGACGGGCACCCTGACGCCGTCAACCTCTGCGCGCCAGCCCGGCGCCCAGTTATCGGTCAGAACAAGAAGGCCGTTTGATGACGATTGATAGCGCAGGGTAACGTCGTTCATGCGGTACCGGTCGATGGTAACCGAATTCGTGCCGGCAGATGCGGCAACCGGCTGTTCGACAATCGCGGTAGTCCGCAAATTCGCCGCGTAGAGCGCGTCGAGTATTTTCTGCGGATTGTTTTCCACGAGCGTATTGGTCGCAATGAATGCCCGCGGCAGGGTATCGGGATTTTTCCAGATGCGGAAATATACGCCTTCCCACGCCGGCTCGTGACGGGGAAACGTTTTTGCATACCAGCCGCTTTCCTTGCGCTCCACGATATATTTCATGTCAAGAAGCGCCATGAGCGTATTGATGCGCGAAGCGCTTTGTGTGGCATCGATTGCGGCGCGTTCCAGATCGATCTGCACGCTGATGCGCGGGATGTCTGTAGTGAGCCGGCCGCCGCTCACTGCGGATTTAACAAGCTGTCCGTACCGGAGCGGAAAGACCGGGTTTAATCCCTCGGGATCGTACAGGCCGTAAACAACGTTGCCGCCGGGCGGAATGCGCGACAGCTGGTTGGCGAATCCAATGCGGTCGATTCCGGCAATCCGCTGCAGCTGGCTGATGACGGGATTTTCGGGAAATACGAATTGCCGCTGCCCGAAATAGAGACTTTTGCCGGTAAAATACCAGGCGGAGATAACGGTCAAAAACACGAGGAACGGCCGCCGGCGGATGCCGATAACCGTAAGCGCCGTAAGGACAACCGAAATGCCGACATTCCGCAGAAATATGGAATAATAATTTTCCGTGAGTTGCACCGAAGGAACGAAAAAAGATCGTATGTTATGCGCAATCTGACCTGCCGGAAAATCGGGCAGGTTAAGTTCCACAAGGTAGGACAGGATGAAGAGTTCCAGAAGAATAATGATACTAAGATACGCCGCGATAACCGGCCGCAAAGACCGGGTTTTACCGGCGTCAAACTGCCGCGCGGCGATTACGGCAAGTGCGAACGTCGTCAGATAAAAAATTCTGCTCGGCAGCATCGTGGAGAGGATCGGTATCGGCATGGAAAACAGCCATTGCGAAAACGGTGAGGAAAACCCCATGAGCAGGGTGCCGGCGACGACTCCCCACAAAAATTTTTCCAGCGGAGGTTTTTTGCCGAACAATCCGATGAGCGCAAACACGAGCGGCACGACGCCGATAAAAAGCGCTTTATCATAGTAGCTGCCGGCGCCCAGATAATTATACGTGCCCGGGTTGCCCAGCCAGTCGGGATTGAAAAGCGAGAAAATATGCGACCACTGCACGAGAAAAATTGACCTGATTTCCGGCACTGCGACGACGTCGCGCGGCGAGAATTTATATGCTTCCCACGTAACGGCAAGATACGGTGCGTCCAGGAGAAACCCGGTCGCGATAGCACCGGCAAACGGAAGAAAATTCTTTTTTTTGTACAGCGCGTACGCCGCAAGAAACGCAAGCTCGTACAATCCGATCTGCAAAAACCCCGACGCCATCATAAACGCGCTTGCAATGGTAAGCAGCGCGAACCAACGCCGTTTCGGCGTGGTAATAAGAAGGTCAGTCAGCCAGAAAAGCAGCGGCAGCCAGAGTGCGCTTTGGGCAACCGCCGGATTTTCTTCCATCCAGACGGACATAAACCCCGAAAACGCGAATGCGACCGCGCCGAAAATGCCGGCCGTCCGGGAAAGCCTGAAATGACGGAGGCATCCGTACGTAAAAATAAGCGTTAAGAGCGGGACAAGCAGCACCATGACCGAGAATGCGTCCGGCAGCGACGGGAGAAGGACGTAAAGGTAAGTGAGCGGGTACCACGGCGCCGATTGCCCGTCGCCCCACAGGGGGCCGCCGGTGAAATTGAACGGCGTCCACAGCGGGAGCGACTTTTCGCTGAGGATCGCCCGCCGCAGCAGCGTTTTCATCGGATAAAAGATAAAAAGGTTGTCCGTTCCCAGTCCTTTAAACGGAATACTGTTCCAGCCGGCGTATTTTTCCGTGTTCCACGGCGAAAAGAATGCAACCAGAAGATTTGACGGAAATAACAAGGCATTGCGGAAAAAATATTGCCAGAAAAAGACAACCGGAAGAAGAATTAAAAAAAGAACCGTCAATATTTTTTTCATTATGCCTTATGGTATGATACCAGAGATGAAAAACGAGACAAAACTTTTTCTGGGGATCATCGTCGGCACGGTTGCGCTCGTTGCCGGCGCGGTGCTGATTTTTTCCCGGCCGGCAGCTCAGGTCCGGGTTGATGCGTCGCTCCTCGTGCGCCCCGACAGCCACTCAACGGCAACGCAATCGGCCGCCGTTGTGCTGGTCGAATTTTCCGATTATCAGTGCCCAGCGTGCAGGACGTATTACCCGATGGTAAAACAAATAGAGAGAGATTTTTCCGGGTCTCTTGCGTTCGTCTATCGGAATTTTCCCCTGACGAACATCCACCGCAATGCCCAAACGGCGGCAGAGGCGGCTGAAGCTGCCGGCATGCAGGGCAAATATTGGGAAATGAACGATAAGCTGTTTGCAACGCAAAACGAATGGTCGGCCGCGGAATCGCCCAAGGATACGTTTGTCGGGTATGCAAAATCGCTGGGGCTTGACGCCGGCAAGTTCAGCAGAGATATGGATTCCGATGCGGTCAAACAGAAGATTCAAAAAGACGTTGATGACGGCAACGCGCTTGGGCTGACCGGTACGCCGACCTTTTACCTCAATAACGTAAAGATTGATAACCCCGCGGGTCTTGCGGATTTCGAGGCGCTCATCCGGAAGGCAATTGATAAAGGCAGGCCTTAGAACACTTGTGTTAGACCGGCCGGCCGTCTTACAATACAAACGTGCAGTCAAAAATTATCCGTGGCATTATAGTTCTTTCGCTCGTTATCGCCGCATTCTTCACAGGAAAACTCTCGCGTGAACGAACCACTCCCGCCGCGCAGCCGAAAAATCAGCAGGGTCCGCGGATAACAATGGAGACGGTGCGGGCGCTGTTTAGTGCGGATGCTATCGTGTTGGGCGATCCCAAAGCCAAGCTCCTTCTTGTGGAAGTTGCGGATACGAGTTGTCCGTATTGCCAAATCGCAGCAGGAAAAAATCCGTCGCTTAACGCGCAGTATCCGCAGTTTAAACTTGTCAGCCAGGGCGGCACGTACGATCCTCCGGTTGAGGAATTCAAAAAACTCGTAGATGCCGGAAAAGCGGCATTCGTGTGGATGTATTACCCGGGCCACGGCAACGGACAGATGGGCGCGAAAGCGTTGTACTGCGCCAACGAAAAAGGGAAATTCTGGGAAGCCCACGATCTGCTTATGAGCGAAAAAGGGTACGAGATGCAGAATTCGACGGTCGAAAACGACAAAACAAAATCGGGGATACTTGCCGCCTTTTTGACTCCCGCAGTAGATCCGTCATTTCTGACCGCATGCCTCGATTCCGGAAAATACGACGCGCAGCTTACGAAGGACACGCAGCGCGCGGCAGATCTGGGTGTCGGCGGGACGCCCGGATTTTTCATAAATACGACAAGCTTCCCCGGGGCGTACAATTTTACCGACATGAAGTCCGCAGTTGACGCGGCTCTTTAGATAATTACCGAGGCGTGCATCATGGCGATTGCCATGGCGTCGGCGGTGTCGTCGAGTTTCGGCATCTGTTTTAATCTGAGAAGCCGCACCACCGTTTGCTGCATTTTTTTCTTGTCCGCTTTTCCGTCGCCGGCAATGACGCGTTTTACCTGCAACGGCGAATAGGATGCGACCGGGATTTTTGACTGGGCTGCGGCAAGAAGTATGACGCCGCGGGACTGCCCGACGCCTATGGCGGTTTTTGCGTTCGTTGCGAAAAAGAGCTGCTCAACGCTCATGACGTCCGGTGCGTACGTTTTGCAGAGCCGTGCCATTTCCTTGTGGATTTGGGACAGCCGGACTTCGGGTTTTTCCTCCTTTTTGGTTTCAAAACAGCCGAACGAAATCGTTTTATGGCGGGGTTTCGCCGTTTCGATGACCGCCCATCCGACGCGCGCAATTCCCGGATCAATGCCGAGGATTCTCATTAGACTTTGAGTGTAGCACATTTTATACTACCTATGCTATGGAACTTGTCGTGCAGCTGCTTTTGGCCGGCGCGGTATTCGGGATAACGCTTTCGGGCGGAAGTCTCGTATGGCCGAGAGTCAGCAGCGCGCCGAGGCCGCAATTTTTACAGCAGGTTCATGATGAGGTCTTAAAAACCGCGACGGGTAAACAGGCCGCGCAGGTGCTGGGCGTTTCCGACGAAGCAAACGTCCGTCCGATTAACCTCGGCAACATCGCGGCAAACGCAGTCCTGTCGGTCAGATCGGCGGCGCAGAAGCGCGTGCAGACCATGATAAGCGCACAGATTATCGGGTTTCTTGCCGGTCAGTTTGAAAAGCTCCCTGAGAGTGAGAAACAGCAGCTCAGGCAGATTGTATGTACGGCCAGTTCATCCTCCGGCCGCGCAGTTGACAAATGCAACTAAGTTGCATATAATGTTTTTATGCACGATTGCAGAGAGGAACTCAGGGCGGCAAGCCTGAAAATTACGTCCACGCGTTTACAGATTTTACACCTCCTTGAAAACGCCGCGCTTCCGCTGGATGTTGCACAAATCCGGCGCCGCGTGCATGCGGATAGGGTAACGGTGTTCCGCATCCTCAATACGCTGTCGGATAAAGGACTGGTGCACGCCATTCAGCTCCACGAAGATAAATTCCGATACGAATATGCGGGTAAACCCGAGCATCACCATTTCGTGTGCGACCGCTGCGGTGCGGTCGAAGACATACGGGGATGTTCGGTAAAAATTCCAAAAAAGAAAGGGATGCTGATAACACGCCATTCACTTGAATTTTTCGGACTATGCGCAGATTGCCGGTAATCATCGTCATCGTACTTGGTATTTTGGGGATAGGCGTTGCCGTGTATAAGGCGAGAGTCGCGCAACCGGCATCCGGAAAACTGCGCGTCGTCACGTCATTCTATCCGCTGTATTATTTTGCGTCCGAAATAGCCGGCGATAAGGCAGACGTTACAACAATTACGCCGGCGGGCGTTGAACCGCACGATTACGATCCGTCAACGCGCGACATTGCCGATATTGAAAAAAGCGACCTGTTGATTCTTAACGGCAGCGTGGAGACGTGGGGGGACAAAATCCGCGCCGGTACGAAAGGAACGCGCCTCACGGTCGTGACCGCGGCAGAGGGATTATTTACCCAGCAGGTAAAAGAAGGAGGGCAGCTGCAAATCGATACGCATACGTGGCTTGACCCCGTGCTTGCGCAGAAAGAAGCCCGCGCAATCACGCTCGGACTTGCGCGCGTTGATCCCTCCAACGCCGCCTATTATGAGGAAAACGAAAAAAAACTGGACGATAAACTCATAGCGCTCGACCGCGGCTACAGAGCGGGGTTAACCGGATGCAGACAAAAAAATATCATAACGTCGCATACCGCGTTCGGCTACGTCGCGTCGCGGTATAATCTCCGGCAGATTCCGATCGCGGGGCTATCCCCGAATGCAGAGCCCTCGGCGCAGCAGCTTGCCGATATCGTAAAGCTTGCCAAAGACGCCGGCATCAAATATATTTTTTTCGAGACGCTCGTAAGCCCGAAACTTTCGCAAACCATCGCGGCGGAAATCGGCGGGCAGACGCTGGTACTTGATCCGCTTGAAGGGGTAAGCGATGCCGACAGGAAAGCGGGGAAAGACTATTATTCGATCATGCAGGACAACCTCAAAAATTTAAAAATCGCACTTGAATGCAACTCATAGACCATACAAAAGACATTATTACGCTCCGCAACGTTTCGTATTCATATGACAAAGCGGAAAACGCGGTTGCCGGCGTATCGCTTTCCATCCATGAAGGCGATTATCTGGGCATCATCGGACCCAACGGGGGAGGAAAATCAACGCTCATGAAGCTCATTCTCGGGTTACTTTCACCGGACTCGGGAACGATTACCAAATCAATTGCGTCAATCGGCTACGTTGCGCAGGACGTTACCCATTTCGATAAAGACTTCCCCATTTCCGTTCACGACGTCGTGGCGCAGGGGAGAATTGCCCAGCGGGGACTGTTGCATGCCATGACGAAAAGCGATCAGCTGGCGGTTGCCGGGGCGATAAAGGAAGTGGGACTTGAAGGGTACGCGCACACGCTCATCGGTAACCTTTCGGGCGGTCAGCAGCAACGCGCATTTATCGCGCGCGCGATTGCCGGCCACCCGCCGCGGGTGATCTTTCTGGATGAACCCACGACCGGCATTGACGAGAAGGCGCAGATCCAGTTTTATGCGCTCCTCAAGCGGTTTCATCAGCAGCTCGGGATGACGCTCGTTCTTATTGCGCATGACATCGAACGCGTGAAAAAAGAAGTCTCGCACATTGCCCTCATCAACCAAAAACTCATATATTTCGGCGACCCGAAGGAAAGTCCGTATGGATAATCTTCTGCAGTACTCGTTTGTCCTCCGAGGTCTCGAGGCGGGGATCGTTGTTGCGCTTGTTGCGCCGCTTATCGGCATATTTCTCGTGCTGCGCAGATTTTCGCTCATTGCCGATACGCTGGCGCACGTTTCGCTCGCAGGGGTTGCCGTCGGGTTATTTTTCGGGCTCAATCCGTTTCTTACCGCAATCGGCACGGCAGTACTCTCGTCGATCGCGATTGACAGACTCGTAGCAAAAAAAGTTTACGGCGAATCCGCGCTTGCGATGTTCCTGTCCGGGAGTCTGGCGTTCGCAATCATTCTCGTCGGCCTGTCAAAAGGGTTTACCGTAAATCTGTTCAACTACCTCTTCGGGAGCATTCTGACGGTTTCGCAGACGGACGTCGTCGTCATAGCGGGTTTGAGTATCGTCGTATTTCTGGCACTTTCCGCGTTTTTCAAAGAACTCATCTACATCACGTTTGATGAGGAATCCGCCTTCGTGAGCGGTATTCCGACGAAACTGCTGAATCTGCTTTTTATCGCGCTGACGGCCCTGACCATCGCACTTGCGATTCCGATCGTCGGCGTCCTTCTTATTTCCGCGCTGATCGTCATCCCGGTCGTTACGGCACTCAGGTTCCGCAGAAGTTTCCGGCAGACGCTCCTTATTGCGGAAGCGTTGTCGGTATTTTCCGTTGTGAGCGGCATCACGGCTTCGTTCTATCTTAACCTTTCGTCGGGCGGTTCGATCGTTCTTATCGCGCTTATGATCTTTTTGCTCACGCTTCTGGTAAAATAGATCACATGATCCGGCACAAACATAAAAATCTCCTGCTTCTGGCGTTGAGCGTCGTTGGTACCGCACTGGTAGTCCGTTTGCCTGCGTTTCAACAGATGCTCGTCGGCCTTAAAGATTTCGGGCTGGTCGGCGTGTTTGCCGCCGGACTCCTGTTTTCGAGTTCGTTTACCGTCTCGGTCGGCGCCGTTATTCTGGTTGTACTTGCCAGGGACGTGCCGCCGTGGCAGATAGCCGTTGCCGCAGGGCTCGGCGGGGTGGCTGCGGATCTAACGATTTTTCACGTCATCAGGGATGATCTTGCCGATGAGATCGTCCCGCTCTATAAAAAATTCGGCGGGAACCACCTGACCCGTTTGCTGCACACCAGATATTTCCGCTGGACGCTGCCGGTCATCGGCGCGCTCATCATTATGTCGCCGCTTCCGGACGAACTGGGAGTGAGTCTCATGGATATCGCCGGCATGAGTTCGCTGCGGTTTGCACTCGTGTCGTTTGCGCTCAACGCGACCGGCATGTTTTCGATAGCACTCGCGTCCCGCGCGTGGAGGATATAGGTATGGATGAAACGCTGGTCAAGCGCGCAAAAGAGCTTCTGACGAAACTGGACATTGACGGTAAAAAGCGGCAGATGCGGGAGATCGAGGCGGCTTCATCGCACCCGGATTTCTGGAATGAGAGAGAGACGGCAACGCAGAAAATGAAAGAACTTGCGTCGCTTACGAAGGAAGTTGAGGAAGGTGAGATGCTCTCGCTCTATATAGAAGAAGGGAAAGAAAAAGAACTGGAACAGGAACTGAACCGCATGGAATTTGCGCTGTATCTTTCCGGGCCGTACGACCGCGGCGATGCGATATTTTCCGTTCACGCCGGACAGGGGGGGACGGAAGCGATGGACTGGGTGAGCATGCTGCTAAGGATGTACACGCGCTACATCGAACGCAAAGGCTGGACGGCGGAAGAAATCGATTATACGCCCGGTGACGAAGCCGGCATCAAAAGCGTGACACTTTCCGTAACCGGACGCTACGCGTACGGATTTCTCAAAGCGGAAGCAGGCGTACACCGGCTCGTACGGCAGTCGCCGTTTAACGCGGACAAGCTTCGGCAGACGTCGTTTGCGATGGTCGAGGTGCTGCCGGTTCTGGATGAAACTGCGGACGTTGCGATCAAAGAAAGCGACGTCGAGTGGGATTTTTTCCGCAGCGGCGGCAAAGGCGGGCAGAACGTAAACAAGGTTTCCACTGCTGTCCGCCTCAAACATAAACCGACGGGCATCGTCATAACCAGCCAGGCGCAGCGCTATCAGGGGCAAAACCGCGAATATGCGCTCAAAATCCTGCGGGCAAAGCTGTGGGAGCTGGAAGAAGAAAAGCGTCTGCGGGAGGAAAAATCGGTGCGCGGCGTGTATAAAACGCCGGGCTGGGGGAACCAGATCCGTTCATACGTTTTGCACCCGTATCACATGGTCAAAGACGTGCGGACGCAGCACGAAACGAGTAACACTGAACGCGTGTTAAACGGCGACATCGAGGACTTTATCATCGCTTACTTGAAAAAAATTGCATAACAGGTGATAATGGGGATATGGCGCCGGTCGAGAAACAAAAGACCGTTGTCCCCGAGCCGATCCGCCCGATCGAGCCTGAAGACGATAACGGGTCATTTATGAAATTGCTGACATCGCGAACGATCATCGGTGTATACGTTGTTCTTATTCTTTTGGGTATCGGAACGGGGTACCTGTTGTCGGGCTCGGCGCGCACGACCAGAAGCGGTGCCGCACCGGCAGCGGTTAACAGCGGAAAAGCCGCCGGCAGCACGGATACCGCAACGTTTAAAGATTCCGCCGTGGGCGTTATTCAAAAAGGCGGCACAGACGGAGAAGGAACGCACTCATTAATCCGGGACGGAGGACCTTCACAAACCGTGACGCTCATTTCGTCGGTCGTCGACCTTGACCAATACGTCGGTAAGAAAGTAAAAGTCTACGGGCAGACGATGGCTGCCAAAAAAGCAGCATGGCTCATGGATGTCGGCCGTGTCGAACTCCAGTAGCTGTCATGATTCGTTTTACAAACGTCACCAAAAAGTTTTCGGGACACCCGGCGGTTTCCGATGTTACCCTTGAGATTCCCGACGGGGAGTTTGTGTTTCTCATCGGACAGTCCGGTGCAGGCAAAACCACGCTGCTGCGGCTTCTCATACGCGATCTTGTTCCGACGTCCGGGTCAATTCACGTTGATTCATTGCAGCTGGAAACTATTCCCGCGCGGGACGTGCATCTCCTGCGGCGGAAAGTCGGCACGGTATTTCAGGATTTTAAACTGCTTACGGACCGGACGGTATATGAAAATGCGGCGTTGGGGCTGGAGATTTTAGGAAAAAACGACCGCGAAATTGCCACCAGAGTTAACGATGTTTTGGAGCTGGTCGGTCTGGGGCATAAAAAAGATTTTTTCCCGCGAGAACTTTCGGCAGGGGAAATGCAGCGGACAGGTATAGCGCGCGCGCTCGTCGGCGGTCCGTCAATACTTTTGGCGGACGAACCCACCGGTAATCTCGATCCTGATACGTCGTACGAGATACTCGATATTTTGACGGAAATTAATAAAATCGGCACGACAATCATCATGGCGACGCACAACGCGAACATCGTCAACGATCTTAAGCGCCGGACGATTACGCTGCACGAGGGAAAAGTCGTGAGCGATGAAGCAAAGGGACGGTACAGAAAGGGGAAAAAATGAGTTCCGGGGTGCTGTCGAAAATTTGGCGTCATGCCCGACGCAGTCCGTATCAGGCAACGGCTGCGATTCTTACGATGTTTCTGACGTTTTTGGTCGGCGGCGTATTTTTTATCGCAAGTTTGGCTTCAGTTTTTGTGCTTTCGTATTTCGAAAGCAAGCCGCAGATAACGGTGTTTTTTGCCGATAAAGCAACGAAGCAGGATTCGGATTCGCTCGCCAAAACGCTGACGGAGACGGGAAAAGTTGCTTCAACCAAATACGTATCAAAAGAAGACGCGCTTGCAATTTACCGAGAACAGAATAAGAACGACCCGCTTCTTTTGGAGATGGTGACGGCTGACATACTGCCCGCTTCTCTTGAGGTGTCGGCGGTTGATCCGAAATTCCTGAAGGATCTCGAACCGACGATAAAACAGGCCCAAGGAGTCGAGGAGGTCGTATTCCAAAGAGACATCGTTGAGGCGCTATTAAGCTGGACGAACGCCATCCGGCTCGTCGGCGGCACGCTCGCGATACTGCTGGGCATTGATTCACTGCTTATCATCATGACCGTGATCGGCATGAAGATAGCGCTGCGCAGGGAGGAAATAGAAATTCTTACGCTTGTCGGCGCATCCCCGTGGTACATCCGCATGCCTTTTCTTCTGGAGGGGGGTTTGTACGGCACGATAGGCGCGGGCGTATCATGGATCATCATCATCGCGCTCATTGTGTGGGTGCGGCCGATAATTCTGGGATTTTTAGGGATGATTCCGGCCGTGTCGCTTGTATTGACGACGGTCGGGAGTACGCCGTTTCTTTTGGCGACGTTCGGATTTCTGGCGGGGATGCTCGTTATCGGTTTTTTCTTGGGCGCAGTCGGCAGCATGATCGCGGTCGCACGATTTCTCAGGATATAGCATGCATGAAGAGGATTCAATGGATACTCATTTTTTCCCTCGTTACTTTCCTACTTCCGGTGAGGATCCTTGCCCAGTCCGCGTGTGAAGGTGACCCCTGTTCATCGCTTTCTGACGCACAAAGACGCGCCGATTGCTACACGAATTTAGTAACCGCGTGCAAAAGTAAGGAAAAATCGCTCTCCGGCGAGATAAGCTACATGGATAATCAGATTAAACTGACGACCCTGCGGATCGACGCTGCGCAGATAAAAATTAACACGCTGCTTAATGAAATCAACAAACTCGAAACCGAAGTCGCGCGGCTCGAGGGTATTTTAACTGTCCGCCTGGATCTTTTAGCAAAACGCATTCCTGCCGCGTATAAACGCGCATCGGTTCCGCAATTCGGCACGCTGTTACTGAGCCGGAATTTTTTTGATTTTCTCACGCGGATGAAATACGTGCAGGCAGTACAGCAGGAGGACGCCGCGCTGGTTTTTCAGGTGAAAACAACTCAAAACAGTTATAACGAGAGTAAAAAAACCCGCGAGGACAAGAAAAATCAGCTGAAAGAGCTGCAGAATGATCTGGTTGCACAGAAGGCGGACCTTACGAGTCAAAAGAAAGCAAAGGACGAGCTTCTAACGCAGACGCAGGGGCAGGAAACGATTTACCAGAGGCTTCTGGCGCAGGCGCTGGCGGAGAAACAGGCGATTGATATAGCGCTTGTAAGCGCCACAAAGGTAGGACCCGTAAAACGCGGGGACCCCATCGCGCTCGTGGGTAACAGCGGATATCCGGCCTGTTCAACCGGCGCACATCTGCATTTTGAGGTGCGCAAAAACGGAACATGGGTTGATCCGGCGGGCTATCTTTCGAATAAGACCGTGCGGGACGACCAGAACGGCGGGTCGTGGACGGTCGGCAGCGGGAGCTGGGACTGGCCCTTGTCGGATCCGATAACCATCACGCAGCGATACGGCGTAACGCCCTGGTCGTGGCGGTATACCTATGCAGGCGGCATTCATACGGGTTTCGACATGGTGTCCTCCTCAAGCATCGTCATCAGGGCGGCGGCCGACGGAACGCTCTATTCATCAACGCAGTCGTGCGGTACAAGCAGCGTCATCAAACTCAAATACATCGATCAGGGCGACGGCATCGTAAGTTTTTATCTCCACGTGCAGTAGATATATATATGGTACAGTGGTATCGGTTGGTTGGTCTTATTGCGTTAATTTTAATCTTTCATCCTCCGGTATATGCGGCCAATTTGCTGTTGAATGCGGATTTTGAATCCGGCGCTGTCGATCCGTGGAAAACGTCAGGCGGAGGATCGGTTGCGACGATCTCTGCGCAACCCGTGCATAGCGGCGCGTATGCACTCAGGGTAACCAACGACAGCGCGAGTTCGTACGGATTTCAGCAGGCAATTGCAAACCTTGAGGGCGGCATGTTTTATGAAATTTCAGGATTCGGTACGTCAGATGACGTCAATGCTGATGCGTATTTTTTGCGCGTTGCGTGGTACAGTTCGGCGGACGCCAGCGGAACACAGTTGTCCCAGCCCAACGACACGAATAAAGCCGCCAATGCAGACGGCCAGTGGGCGCAGTTTGATCAGATCGTTCAGGCTCCGGCAAGTGCGAAATCCGCAAAAATCCGCGCGGTGCTTACGAGCAAGACCGCAGGCGTGCCTGCGTCAGCGTATTTCGACGATATAGCGTTTCAGGAATCAGAGGCGCCAACGCCGACCCCGACCGACAGCCCGACGCCGACGCCGATTCCCCGGCCCACGCCGACCGCAACGCCCGCTCCCCGTCATACGCCCACGCCGACCGCCACCGGTATGCCCACGCCGACGCCGTACGTCAACCCGACGGCGTCAACGGAAGGCGCTGTGTTGGGTGAAACAAACGAGCCCCTGCCGCCTCCCGCTGCCACCGCGCCGGCAGATTTCCGCGTCGCCGGAGCGGCACTGGGGTTGGTCGGAGTTGGCGCAGGAATCCTCTCGTTCGTCTTTGTTTTTACCAAACCTCATGTATAATTGATGCGTGATAACGAAAGACGCGACTCAGACAGCACTGGTAGGGGAGCAGTTTGCAAAAGACGGGGAACGCATTATCTGTCTGTACGGCGATTTGGGAAGCGGAAAAACGACATTTACGCAGGGATTTGCGCGGGGACTGGGGATCGGCGACCGACTCCTCTCCCCGACCTTTATTATTGTGCGACGTTATCGTACGGGTGATGCGAAATTTTTTTATCACATGGATTTGTACCGCGTGCAAAAGGAGGAAGATCTGGACGAACTGGGACTTTCGGAAATTTTTGCGGACCCCGGCGCGTACGTCGTCGTCGAATGGGCGGAAAAGCTGGGAAGTTTCCTTCCGCCGCAGCGGACGGACATAACGTTTCGGGTGCTTGATGACGGGAGACATGAGTTATGGATACGAAAGCATTAGAAATTGTCAAAAAAGGGGGAATTATCATTTATCCCACCGATACGGCATTCGGTATAGGGTGCAGGATTGACGACCGGGCTGCCGTTGACCGGTTATTTACCATACGGAAACGACCGGCGACGCAGGCAATGCCGGTATTGGTCGGTTCCGAAGCGATGGCACTGCAGTATTTTGATTCCCCTTCTGATATTGTACGACGTTTCATGAAAACGTATTGGCCCGGGGCGCTGACGATTGTTGCAGCGTGCAAAAAAAATCTTGTCTACTCCCCCATCCGAGCCGGCGGCCCAAATGTCGGTCTTCGCATGCCAAACCACGAAACGATCCTGGGGATTATCCGCGGAGCCGGCGTTCCGGTGTTGGGTCCGTCGGCGAATTTTCACGGGGAGCCGACGCCCTACTCGACTGATGACTTAAACCCAAGCCTCACGAAACTCGTTGATTATGTCGTACCCGGCGAGTGCACAATAAAACGCGCATCCACTGTTGTCGACTGTTCCGTGAATCCGTATATAATTATCCGTCAGGGGGCGGTTGATTTATGAAACTCGCAATCGACACGTCGCGCATCCGCTGGGCTTCAGTGACCAAAGGAGCGGTTGGCAAAACAGGTGAGTCGCTGCTGCCGCTTATCGAGGAGCTCGGAATATCCGATGTCACGGAAATCGAGGTAAATAGCGGCCCGGGTTCGTTTACCGGCCTTCGCGTCGGGGCGGCGGTTGCCAATGCGTTGGGATATCTTCTTGACGTTCCGGTAAACGGCAAGAAGACTATTGTCATTCCGAAATATTCATGATAGAGTGGCAATATGCCGGAAAAGAAACAAACAAATCCTCTCGTGTATATCGGTGTTGGCTTGCTTATCCTCCTTTTTCTTATCGGCATCGGCACGACAATATTCCTCAGATTTTTTGCCAGGCGGCTCATCCAGGGCGCAATCGAAAATAGAACAGGCATTAAAACGAATATTTCCGATCTCGAAAAGGGAAAAGTGACGTTTACCGATTCCAAAACCGGCGCAAAGGTTGACATCGGCACGGGAAAAGTGCCGGATA
The DNA here is from genome assembly GCA_964461825.1 of uncultured Gammaproteobacteria bacterium. Taxonomy (GTDB): domain Bacteria; phylum Patescibacteriota; class Microgenomatia; order UBA10105; family UBA927; genus XYB1-FULL-47-11. The sequence continues at coordinate 43,546 of CAYWVJ010000001.1, read as the reverse complement.
CGTTCCCCAAAGACTTTCCGCTGTATCCCGGCGCCAAAGTAACGAGTGCACTCTCGGGCGCGCAGTCCGGGAAAAACAACGGATTCTGGCTGACCATGACGGCAACTGATTCCGTTGATAAAGTCTCGGCATTTTACAAGAGCGGCTTTGCCCAAAACGGCTGGACTGTGGAGAATATATTTACGTCCGGCAATTCGACGACGGAAAGCATCACAAAGACGGGTTGGAGCGGATCGCTCGCGATTTCCGCGGACGCAAATACGAAAGAAACGCAGATCGTCATTATTTTGGGAGAAGACACCGCTACCCCCACGCCAACAACTCCGGCAGGCGGCGAATAGTACTGGAAATTTACCCGCAAATCTGCATATGATGGATAGGTATGGGAATTGTTGCGTTTTTCCGTCATTTATTCATTCCGCATCACTCGAACAATCACCGCGCAAAAGCGCTCCACATCGACGCACTGCTGACGTATCTTCTGGTGTTTGCCATCCTTAATCTCGGACTTACGTTCGGCTACCGGAAAGCGCCGGAGGTTTTGGGGTATGCCACCGATATCCGCGTCGAACAGATATTTACCGGCATCAATAAGGAACGCGTCGCTGCGGGTCTTGAGCCGTTAACTTTAAGCAGTACGCTTTCCGCCGCCGCCGCAGCCAAGGCCGCGGACATGTTCGCGAAAAATTATTGGGCACACAATTCGCCGACGGGTGCAACGCCGTGGGATTTCATGATCCGCGCCGGCTATAATTACTCGATTGCGGGCGAAAATTTAGCGAAGAATTTTTCCGACAGCCAGTCCGTCGTCAGCGCATGGATGGCGTCGGCATCGCACAGGGCAAACATTCTCAAACCCGGATACCGCGAGGTCGGGTATGCTGCGGTCAACGGCGTATTAAACGGCGAGGAAACGACGCTCGTCGTGCAGTTTTTCGGCACCCAGCCGGTTATCGCGGCCGCTCCCAGTGCGCCGCCTAAGCCGGTTGCGGTTTTGCCCACGGCTGCCGCTCAAACCAATCCCCAGCCTGAACAAATTCCCGCAGTAAAGCCGGTATCGGCAGCGGCGCCCGACTATCAGCGCGTGACGCTTACGCCTGCGGTTAACATTCCGACCGTTTCCCGTTCGATTGTTTTTGCGTTTGTCGGTATTCTTATGGGACTGCTGCTGGTTGATGCGTTGATCGCGGGGCGCCGTCACGTGGTGCGCATTGCCGGACATAATGTTGCACATCTTATGTTTCTCACGGCCATCTACATTCTCCTGACGGGTGTGGGGCGCGGAAGATTATTATGAAACAGAAACTCGTACATTATCTGACGTTGACGGGAATTTTGGCAGCAGGCGTTGCCGCATTTTTTCTCGTAAGGCCCAACGCGACGCTTGAACTTTTCGTCGGCAGTACGACTGCAGTTGCATACGTGCTTTGGGGTATTATCTATCACGCGATCAGACGAGATCTTCATCCGAAGATTGTGATAGAATACGTGCTTATCGGAGCCATAGCGGTTGTTCTTCTTGTTACCATGCTTGGTTTCTAAAGGAGGTTTCATGAAAGGTGTCATTCCTGCAGGAGGACTTGCGTCAAGACTTCGTCCGCTGACGCTGGTTACCAATAAACATCTGCTGCCGATTTATAACAAGCCCATGGTATATTTTCCGCTGGAGGCGATGGCAAAAGCGGGTGTGAATGAAGTGCTGCTGACGAGTTCTCCGGATCACGCGGGGCATTTTACGAACCTTCTCCACGACGGATCGGAGTTCGGGCTGTCGCTCTACTATGCAGTTCAGAAAAATCCCAAAGGCGGGATTGCCGACGCGATTGCTCTTGCGGAAAAGTTCGCCCACGACGAGCCGATTCTCGTTATTTTGGGCGACAACATATTTAATTTCGATCTGGCGGCGTCCGTTGCCGAGTTTGAAAAAACAAAGAAAGGAGCAAAGGTATTCGGTGTGCATCTGGACACAAAATCGCGCCAGTACGGGGTTATTGAAATAGATAAACGCGGGAAGGTGCTGTCTATCGAAGAGAAACCCGAACGCCCGAAAAGCGACATTGCGCAGATCGGCGTTTACATGTACGACGCAAACGTGTTTGATTACATCAGGACGCTCAAACCGTCAAAACGGCAGGAACTCGAAGTAACCGACCTCAACAATTGCTATCTTCGTTCCGGCAATCTGACCTGCGACGTCATCGATTGGTGGATCGACGCAGGCACGTCGTTCGATGAACTTTTGCGTGCCAACAACGACGTATCGCGCTTTGTCATCGAGGGCAAACTATGATAAACGGCGTTGCAGTCAAACCATTAGTGCGCCACCCTGACGAACGGGGATATTTCGAGGAGATGATTCGTGCCACCGATGATTTTTTCAACGAGGGGTTCGGCCAGATATCCCATTCATTTATGGTCGACAACGTCGTGAAGGCTTGGCACGTTCATACAACGCAGATTGACTGGTGGTACGTCGTACGGGGGAAAATAAAAGCGGCGTTATATGATCTTCGCGAAACGTCGGCGACGTATAAACAGCTGAATGAATTTACGCTGTCTTCGGACGAACCCGACAACGTGATAATAAAAATACCCGCGGGAGTCGCGCACGGACTGAAGGTCCTTACCGGGCCGGCCGACCTGGTGTACGTAACCAGCGGCATCTACACGAAGGAGGAGGAAGGGCGGATTTCCTACAACGATCCGCGTATCGGCTACGACTGGGTGCAGGGAGTACCCATTTCAAACAAAAACATCACATGAAGCTTCTGGTTACCGGCGGGGCGGGATTTATCGGCGCAAACTTTATTCTGTACTGGCTTGCCAACCATGCGGGTGACGAGGTTATCAATTTCGACAAACTGACCTATGCCGGCAATCTCGAAAATCTTGCGTCAGCAGAAAAAAATCCCCGTTACTCGTTCGTTCAGGGAGACATCTGCGATTCCCAAGCAGTCGGTCGCGTAATGCAGGGCGTTGACGTTGTCGTGCATTTTGCGGCGGAAAGTCACGTTGACCGCTCGATCCACGATCCCGCGCCGTTTATAAAAACGAATGTCGTCGGTACGCAGGTACTTTTGGATGCTGCGTTGACGGCTAAGGTCTCGCGGTTTCATCACGTTTCGACGGATGAGGTGTTCGGATCACTCGAGCTCGGAAGTTCGGGTAAGTTTAGTGAACGAACACCATATGATCCCAGAAGTCCGTATTCAGCAAGTAAAGCAGCATCAGATCATTTAGTTCGGGCATACTATCATACGTACGGACTGCCGGTTACGATTACGAACTGTTCGAATAATTTCGGCCCGTATCAGTTCCCCGAAAAATTTATTCCGCTTGCCATCACGAATATTCTGGAGGGGAAAAAGGTGCCGGTGTACGGCGACGGCAAAAACGTCCGCGACTGGCTGTACGTGGAAGATCACTGCCGCGCGATTGATGCGGTGCTTAGCCGCGGCAGGACCGGCGAAACGTATTGCATCGGCGGCATGACCCGCGATATCAGCAATCTTGAGGTTGTACGCATGATTCTCAAACTGATGCAAAAGGACGAATCGTCAATAGAATTTGTCAAAGACAGGCCGGGCCATGACCGGCGGTATGCGATGGACTGGACGAAGATTCATGCCGAGACGGGCTGGAAACCGGAGCATGATTTTGAGGAATGGCTGGTAAGAACCGTCGAGTGGTATAAAACAAACGGTAAATGGTGGCGCGACGTCAAAACCGGTGCGTATCAGGAGTATTACAGAAAACAGTACGGATGAACGTCATAGGAACCGGATTATCAGGTCTCGTGGGATCGCGGGTCGTGGAACTTCTTGCCCGCGGGTTTTCATTTGAGAATTTGAGTCTCGAGACCGGCGTGGACATTACCAATGCTTCGGCGGTTGCCGAACGGTTGGCAAAATCCGACGCGCCGTGGGTATTTCATATGGCTGCGTACACCAACGTACAGGGCGCGCAGTCCGATCACGATACGCCGTGGAACGTAAACGTACTGGCAACGGAACACATTGCGGATGAGTGCAGAAAATCAGGCAAGAAACTTCTGTACGTCGATACGGATTATGCCTTTGACGGAAAAAAGAAGGGATATCGTTATTCCGAAGACGATCCTGCCAGTCCGCTCTCTTGGTACGCAAAAACGAAAACTGAAGGGGCAAAAAGGGTACTGGCGCTTGGCGAACAGGGGCTGGTGATTCGCATTTCCAATCCCTACCGCGCCCATCCGATCGGAAAGAAAGACTGGGTCCACAAAATGCTCGAGCGGCTGTCCGCCGGTACGCCGATTACGTGCGCCAAAGATCAGATATTTTCGCCGACGTTCATCGACGATATTGCCGAAGTCATCCGCGTACTTATCGCAAACGATGCAAGCGGGATTTATCACGCGGTTTCCAGCCCGATTTCGCCGTTTGACGCGGGTGTGGCAATTGCGGACACGTTTGGGTATGATAGAAGTCTTGTGCAGGAAATACCGTTTCGCGAAATGTTTGCCAACCGTGCGCCGGTGCCGCAGTACGCAGCCCTTGATAACGGCAAAATTACTGCGCTCGGAGTTCGCATGCACGCGTTTGGCGAAGGGATAGCGCTGGTTAAGGAGCAGGAACAATGACGATTGCGTTCATCGGTCACGGGTACGTGGGGTTGGTTACCGCAGCGGTATTTGCGGATCTGGGGAATACCGTGTGGGTGGCCGGCCGTACGCCGGAAAAGATACAAAAGCTGAAGCGGGGCATCGTTCCGTTTTTTGAACCCGGACTTGCGGAACTCGTGAACCGCAACAGCGAAGCGGGCAGGCTCAAATTTACGCTCGATTACCGCGAGGCGATTTCTCCGTCGGAAATCGTTTTCATCTGCGTTGGCACGCCGGCTAAGAAAAACGGCGAAGCAGATCTGACAAGCGTCTGGGAAGCTGCATCGGGCATTGCAAAGTCGCTCATCGGATACAAGGTCGTCGTGACCAAAAGTACAGTCCCCCCCGGTACGAATAAAATGATCGGCGAGCGCATTGCCAACGAAAAGCCCGACGGAACGTCGTTTGCGATTGCCTCGGTCCCCGAATTTTTGCGCGAAGGCTCGGCTATCAACGACACGATGCACCCGGACCGCGTCGTCATCGGGACTACCTCGCACCGCGCGCAGGAACTTCTTCTGGAACTGCACAAACCGATCAACGGAAAAACCATTCTTTGTAATCTTGAAACCGCAGAACTCATTAAATATGCCTCGAATGCCCTGTTATCCACGAAGATTTCGTTTGCCAATGCCATCGCGATGCTTTCGGAAAACGTCGGTGCGGATGCGGAACTGGTTCTTTCGGCGGTCGGATTGGATAAACGGCTTGGCAGAAGCTTTCTGTATCCCGGCGTCGGATACGGCGGCAGCTGTTTCCCCAAAGACGTAAAAGCGCTCGTTACGATTGCGGGCCAGCACGGCTACGACTTCAAACTGCTCAAAGCAGTCGACGAGATCAATACGGAAGCGGCACGGAATTTCGTGAAAAAAATCATGCGTCATTTTTCGTCTCTGCGCGGGAAAACGATCGCCGTCCTTGGACTTTCGTTTAAGCCCAATACCGACGACATGCGGGAAGCGCCTTCCCTGTTTATCATCCGCGAGCTCCTCGGCGCCGGCGCGGCAATCGCGGTATACGATCCCGTCGCGATGGATAACGCAAAAACGCTGCTTCCGCCGTCGGTTCGGTTCGCAAAAGATCCGTACGCCGCGGCGAAAGGAGCCGATGCGGTGGCGGTCGTGACCGAATGGAACGAATTCCGCCAGCTCGATCTCGTGCGGCTCGCAAAGAATCTTAACGATCGCGTGCTTTTCGACGGACGAAATATATATGAACCGTTACAGGTAAAAGAGCTTGGATACGTCTATTACGGCGTGGGGAGAATGTGATACAATGAACGGAGGCACAATGGCAAAAAAAGCACTTATCACCGGGATTGCAGGATTCGTGGGGAGTCATCTTGCGGAACTTTTGCTTTCCAGCGGGTTTGAGGTGTACGGATTAGTACGCCCCAGAAGCAAAACCGACTACATCGAACCCATAATTACGAAACTTCATCTCGAGGATGCTGACCTCATGGATACCCACAGTCTGTACACGATGGTATCGCGGTTGAAACCCGATTACATTTTCCATCTGGCAGCGCAATCGTTTGTCCCGACCTCATGGGTATCGCCGTCGGTAACGCTTGAGGTAAATATCGTGGGAAGTGCGAATTTGTTTGAGGCGGTACGCATGTCCGGCATTGATCCGGTCATCCAGATCGCGTGTTCGAGCGAAGAGTACGGGCTGGTTCATGAAAACGAGCTCCCGATAAAGGAAACAAACCCGCTTCGGCCGCTTTCGCCGTACGCGGTGTCGAAACTCGCGATGGATTATCTGGGATATCAGTACTACCAGTCATACAAGGTCCGCATCATCCGGACGCGCGGATTCAATCATACCGGTCCGCGGCGCGGCGACACGTTTGCGGAATCTAATTTCGCAAAACAGATTGCACTTATCGAAAAAGGGAAACAGGATCCGGTCATTCACGTCGGAAATCTTGAGGCGTCCCGCGATTATACGGACGTGCGGGACATGGTGAAAGGCTATCTGGTCGCGGTGGAAAAATGCGATCCCGGTGAAGTCTACAATATCAGCAGCGGCAAAACGATAAAAATCGGCGACATGCTGAAACTTCTTTTGACGTTTTCCAAAGCGAAGGTGGAAATAAAAGAGGATCCCGCACGCATGCGGCCGTCCGACGTGCCGGTACTGTTGGGAGACAACGCCAAATTTGTGGCACAAACCGGCTGGAAACCGTCTATCCCGTTTGAAAAGACGATGGAGGATCTTCTCAATTACTGGAGAGGCCGCGTATAATCCGTCGTCGCAGACAATGAAAGTCGTCGTTGTCATCCCAACGTATAACGAACGGGAGAACATTATCCTCCTTTTGCAGCAGCTGGTGAGATCGCTCGCTAGTGTCCGGCATACTATTTCATATCTTATTGTTGATGACACGTCGCCCGACGGCACGCGCGACGTGGTAGACGCATACCGAAGGACCCACAAAAACGTTTTTGTCGTGAGCGGGAAAAAAGAAGGATTGGGAAAAGCGCTTTTGCGTGGGCAGGAGCATGCGTTTATGCGCATGGGCGCCGACGTCGTGCTTCAGATGGACGCGGATTTATCCCATGATCCGCGCGTCGCGCCGAAACTCATCGGCGCCATTGATCGCGGCGCAACGTTTGCGGTGGGCAGCCGGTACATCCCGGGGGGCGGCATACCGGAAAACTGGAGCATTATCAGAAAAATTTACAGCGTGATCGGAAACAACATCGTCCGGTTCGGTCTGTGGCACCCGACCGTACGCGACTGGACGGGCGGATACCGCGCGTACACCCGGAAATTCTACGACGAAATTCACGGGCAGATGACCTCATACAGCGGATATGTTTTTCAGATTGCATTCCTCCATAAAGCAATCCATCACGGCGCAATCGTCCGGGAAGTGCCGTTCCATTTTACCGACCGTTTGTACGGACATTCAAAAATCGCGCCGGCGCAGTACATCCTCAACATTTATCAATACATATTCATCGCCAGAGTGCAGGAGCTTTTCGGCGGTTCGTTCGGTAAATTTCTTATCGTCGGGGGATTCGGGTTTGTCATCAACGCCGTACTTCTGGTCATGCTGCACAACTGGTTTCGGTGGCCGGCGACGGTCGCAAACCTCACCGGTGCTGCAGTTGCGATATTTTCCAATTTTAATTTCAACAATCTGTGGACGTTCAAACACCATAAAATTATTGGCGTTGGCCAGTACCTGACGAAACTCGTGCATTTTTATGCGACCAGCGCATTCGGCGTTATCGTCATCCAAACCGGAACGATTTGGTTCGGCGTGCGGCTTTTCGGGGACCGGTCGTACTTCATCTGGTTTCTTTTAGGAACCGGGCTTCTTCTTATTTGGAATTACGTCATGTATGCAAACGTGATCTGGAAGAAAAAACGATGAAACGCCGGTTTGTTCTTGCGCTTCTAATTATCCTGGGCGTTGCCGCGTATCTGCGGCTGTATAACATCGCCGGATACATGACGTTTCTGGGGGACGAGGGTCGCGACGCGATCATCGTGCTTCGCATGATCCGCGACGGCAAGTTTACGCTTTTGGGGCCGACCGCATCCGTCGGCGGATTTTTCCTCGGGCCGATCTATTATTACTTCATGCTGCCGTTTTTGTGGGCGTGGCAGCTTAATCCGGTGGGACCCGCAATCATGGTCGCGCTCTTCGGTATTGCGACGGTAGCGCTCGTGTTCGTAGTGGGAAACGAATTGTTCGATCCGTGGGTGGGACTGTTTGCGGCAGGGTTGTATGCGGTGTCACCGCTCGTCATCGCCTATTCGCGGTCTTCGTGGAATCCGAACCTCGTGCCGTTTTTTTCGCTTCTCCTTATCCATCTTTTGTATAAACGCAAATGGGTATGGGCAGGCGTTGTTCTCGGGATCGGATTGCAGCTCCATTATCTTTTTTTGTTTCTCTTTGCGGTAACGGGGATATGGGTGCGTGACATCCGGAAATTATTTCTGGTATTGTTGGGCTTTGTCGCAGGATACAGCCCGTTTCTGGCGTTCGAAATACGCCACGGATTTCCCAATACGCAATCGATTATCCGGTTCGTGCTGTCCGGCAGCGATACCGGCGTACGCGCCAATTACTGGGCTATCGTCGATGACGTTCTGTTCCGGTCGTTCGGACGGCTGCTGTACCGGCTTCCCGACGGTTCGCTTTTCGGCTCGCTGCCGAAGTGGCAGCTCTGGGCGTGGTTTTTTGGCACGCGCGCGACGGTCGTCCTTTCCCTCGCATACCTAATGAGGAAAAAATCCTGGCTGCTTTTGGCGTGGGGCGTCACGGTAGTGCTCCTTTTTGGTTTTTATAACAAGGGAATTTACGATTATTATTTCGGCATATTTTTCCCGCTGCCGTTTCTGGCGGCCGGAGTACTGCTTAGGGAGTTTAGGGTATTCGGGGTAATCCTTTGGGTGCTCCTATTGATTTTTAACTGGCAGGGCAGACCGTTCCTGTATCCGCCGAACAACCAGCTGGCGCAAACCAAACGGATCGCCGAGGCGGCACTGGCGCCTACCCAGGGCAAGCCGTTTAATTTTGCGCTCATTACCGGCGGCAACTCCGATCACGCATACCGCTACTTTTTTGAGCTTGCAGGCCGCGCACCGGTTGCAATCGAAAACACCGCTGTGGATCCCGGGCGGCGCACCGTTACGGATCAGCTCATCGTCATATGCGAACAATCGGACTGCAAGCCGTTGGGGCATCCGTTGTGGGAAATCGCAGGCTTCGGCAGGGCGGAAATTACAGGCCAGTGGGACGTGCCGTTTGTGAAAATATTCCGTCTGGTACACTATAAGGGAACATCATGATGAAACTTTCCGTCGTCATACCTGCGTATAATGAGGAAACAAATATCCGGCTCGGAGCGCTGGAAAAGGTGGTGCATTATCTGGTAAAGCAGCGCTACAGCTGGGAAGCGATCATCGTGGACGACGGATCGAGTGACGAAACGCCGCAGCTTCTAGACGAATTCGTCGGGAATAACCGGCATTTTACCGTCATCCATAATGCCCATCAGGGCAAAGCGGCAACGGTGATACGCGGCATGCTCGCCGCGCGCGGAGACGTTGTGCTGTTTACCGATTTGGATCAGGCCACGCCGATCAGTGAACTAGACAATGCGCTGCCGTGGTTTGACCGAGGATTCGACGTGGTCATCGGGTCGCGGAGCGGCAGAAAAGGCGCGCCGGCCACGCGGCGCATCATGGCGGGCGGATTCATGCTGCTGCGGAGTCTTATATTAGGACTCAATGGCATCAAAGATACCCAGTGCGGATTTAAAGCGTTCCGGCGCGGCGTTGCGCACGATATTTTCGGCAGGCTGAAACTTTATGGCCGCGGGCATTCGGTTTCCGGCTCCATGGTTACCGCGGGATTTGACATAGAAGTCCTGTTTCTGGCGAAAAAACTCGGGTATAAAATTAAGGAGGTACCGGTTGAGTGGCACTACGTAGAAACGAGGCGGGTCAATCCGGTTATTGACTCATGGCAGGGGCTCTCGGACATTGTCTCGATCCGCGTCAATGCCTGGCGCGGCATGTATGGGTAGTTTGTATGTCATCGCATCGGTCTTTCTCTTTCTCTATTCCTACACGCAGGTTGATCTTTCGCTGACGTTATCGCGCATGAGCGTTTTTCAGACGCTCGAAAAAACGTTTCAGTACGTTGGTTGGTATCAACGGCCGCTTGCTACCGCGCTGTTTATCCTTCTCGTCGTGCTGTTTTTTTCGTTGTACTGGGCGGCGCTTCGCCGAAAAAACCTGCAGATCTGGAAAATCATCATCCCCATGGCGGTCATTTTGCTTTTTTCGTATCCCGCGTTTTCGTACGATATTTTTAACTACATGTTCGATGCAAAAACAGTTCTCGTGTATCACAAATTACCGTACAGCGTGATACCGCTTGCGTTTTCCGGCGTCGAGCCGTGGCTTTCGTTCATGCGCTGGACGCATATCCCGAGCGTTTTTTCCCCGTTTTGGATACTTTTGACACTGCCGTTTTACCTCCTGGGATTCGGATATTTCTTGGGAATTCTCTGGAGTTTTAAATTGCTTGCGGTCGTCGCCTATCTTGCCACCTCATTTTTCATATACAAAATTCTTGCAGACCTCGACCGCGAGCATGCCGTACGGGGTGTTGCGGTGTTTGCGCTCAATCCGCTCGTGATTTTTGAATCGCTCGTGTCCGCGCACAACGATATCGTGATGATGGCGTTTGCGATGGGATCGTATTATGCGTACATCCACCGGAAACGGCTCGCATCGTTTGTTGTCTTGTCCGCTTCCATTGCAACGAAAATTATGACCGTCTCGCTCGTGCCGGTATTTCTCGCAGGATGGCAGCGCACGTGGGCGCTTGGGGCAACGCTCATCGGATTTGTCGCGTTTCTTTTGGTTACCGGCCGCGAAATCCAGCCGTGGTACATGATCTGGTTTCTGCCGTGGGTTGCGCTGCTGCCGCGGGCAAAGCGGCTCACGATGATCAGTATCGGCGTATCCATGGGTTTTCTTCTGCGGTACGCGCCGTATCTGTATACCGGAGGGTACAATCCGCCGGTGCCGGCTGTCGAAGCATGGCTCGTCATTATTCCTACAGCCCTCGCGGTAGGGTTTCTTTTTGGGAAAAAACTGCTATAGTGGATGTAATGAAAAAAACAGTTTCTCAAATTGTCCGAGATGAGATTAAAAAAGCAAAACTTATCGGATTGCCCGCGAAAGTAAATACCCTGTCAAAAAAAGTTGATGAAATATCCGGTAAAATGGATAGGGTAAATGATGCTGCGAGAATTATTCAGGAAAATGAACAAAACTTAAGAGATCTTGGAGGTTTAAAGCATAAACTTGACGTTCTTGATAGTATTTACGAAAAAGTGGATAAAATTGCTGGTGAGATAACGACGTATCGCGGTCAACAAGAAATGAATTCAACAAAACTTACTGATCATGGGGACAGAATTGATAAAATCGAAAAACATCTTCATTTGCAGGCTCCGTGAGGCTTCGGATATAATTGAAGAGCATGAAGAAAACCGTACTTGTTGCCCTGGGGCTTATCGTGTTGTACCTCGCCACGCGGCTTACGAACCTCACTGCACTTCCCATTTTTACGGATGAGGCCATTTACATCCGCTGGGCACAGATCGGGAGCCGCGACGCCAACTGGCGGTTTATCTCGATGGTGGACGGCAAACAGCCGCTGTTTACGTGGATTATGATGGTTCTTCTGCGCATTATCCGCGATCCGCTGCTGGCCGGCAGGCTCGTGAGCGTACTCGCGGGATTATTTACGATGGCGGGGCTGTGGGTTGCGACAAAAGAACTGTTCAAAAGTCAAAAGGCCGCATTCGCCGCAAGTTTTCTCTACGTTCTAATTCCGTTCGGTCTCGTATACGACCGGATGGCCCTCTACGATTCACTTTCGGCGGCATTGTCAATCTGGAGTCTGTATCTGGCCGTCCTTTTGGTGCGGCGGTTACGGCTTGACGCCGCGCTTCTTCTGGGTATAAGCCTGGGTTTGGGAATGCTCAATAAAACGTCGGGATTTTTAAGTCTTTACATGCTTCCGGGTACGCTGGTTTTGGGCGTAAAAAAGTTTTGGAAATGGGCGGTGCTGGCCGTTATCGCTGCCGTTGTTTCCCAGGCGATGTACAGCATACTCCGGCTCTCACCGCTGTTTGCGATGATCGCGCAGAAAGATAACGTGTTCGTGTATTCCTTCGCAGAATGGAAAACCCATCCGTTTACCTTTTTATACGGCAACATCAGAGGACTACTTGATTGGGCGATCGGATATCTGACGTGGCCGGTGTTTGCCGCCGCACTGCTCTCAGGTTTCTCCCTGTGGAAGCGGACGAGGGAAAAACTATTGCTTCTGGGCTGGTGGTTTGCGCCGTTTTTCGCGCTTGCGGTCGACGGCAAAGTGCTCTATCCGCGGTTTATTTTGTTTATGGTTTTGCCCCTTATCATGCTGGCCGCGCTGTTTATCGTTTGGATGTGGGATCACTGGAAAAATTCCGTGTGGCGGTGGGCGGCGATCGTCGTTTTGCTTTTTGGCAGCGTGTATACGGATTATTACCTCATCGTCAATCCGCTCTACGCGCCCATCCCTCAGGCGGACGCCGGCCAGTATATCGACAGCTGGCCGTCAGGGTGGGGAATACCGGAGGTAAACGCGATATTAACCAAAGAGGCTGCCAAAGGGAACATCGCGGTTTATACGGACGGGACATTCGGTCTTCTGCCCTATGCCATCGAAATATACCTTGTCGATAATCCGCGCGTTCGCATACAGGGCATTTATCCGCTTACCAACGATTTTCCGAAAGACGTTCTTGCTTCGGCAAAAACGAAGCCGACATTCCTGGTGATAAATCAGCGACAGTTTATCCCTGAGGATTGGCCGGTGAAGGTTGTAGGCATATGGGAAAAAGGGAAGCGGACAAACGTGTACATGAGACTGTTGGAAGTTATTCCGCCGTCTGCCCGCAAATCATGAAAAAACTCGCGTTTTTCTTACTCGTTATTGCGGCAGTTTTGTTTGTCGTCTGGCCGCTTGCGCGTCCGGGATTTTTTGTATCGGATGACGGGAGCTGGATGGTTATACGGCTTTCGGCATTTTATCAAAGTTTCCGTGAGGGGCAGTTTCCCGTGCGGTTTTTGGGAAGACTCAATTACGGATACGGGTATCCGGTCGCGAATTTTCTTTACCCGGGATTCATGTACATCGGGTCGATCATCCGCGCCGCCGGCATCCCGTTTGTGGAAACGGTTAAAATAATTATTGCCGGATCGGTGATCGGGTCAACACTGTTTATTTTTTTATGGTTAAAAAAATATTTTCATGCCGCGGCCGCGGCAATCGGCGCGTTTACATTCGTTACCGCACCGTATCTTCTGTTTGATATCTATAGCCGCGGGTCTGTGGGAGAAGTGCTGGCGATATTTGCGGGCGCAGTCGGCACGTACAGCATCGCGTCGCGGCGGGCGTGGTTATTCGGGCTTTCGGTACCGTTTCTTATCGTCAGTCATAATTCCGTTGCGCTCCTGTTTACCGTTTTTTTCGTTTTCTACATCACCATGCTGAAGGCGTGGCGGGAATTTTTGTTTGCATTTGCGGCGGGCGTGGGGATGGCGGCATTTTTCTGGCTTCCGGCCATCTACGAACGGAAATACGTTATATTTGACGCCGTTACCGTTTCGGATCCGCGGCAGTATTTCGTCGGCGGCAACAACGCGATGCTGTTGGGTCCAGCCGGAATTATTGCGGCATTGGTAGCGCTTGCTGTCCCGAAACGTTTTCGCCGGGAAAAGATTTTTTTTGCCGCAGTCATCGGACTTGTCACCGTATTGACATTGCCGGTAAGCGGCCCGCTTTGGCAGGTGCGGTGGTTCGCCCGTATGGTGCAGTTTCCGTATCGGTTTTTGTCGGTTAGCATTATCGCGGGCGCGTGGGCTGCCGCATTTGCCCTCCAGCATGGCAAAACGTTTTTCCGCATTGCGCTTACTGCCGTTTTTATCGGGATCGGCGCGTGGAATGTATTTTCAACACTCGGGTCGGTTCGCTACACTTTTTTACCTGAGGGGTTTTATGCGACGAACGAAGCAACCACGACGGTGCGTGATGAGTATATGCCCAAATGGGTTATGAGAAAACCGACCGCACGCGCCCGAGAACGGATACTTTTTTATTCGGGTCAGGGAACTATTACCCCGCGGACAGTAAATACTCAAACAATCGATGCGACGGTGGTAGCGGCGGAGGCGAGCATAATACAAATTAACGCAATTTATTATCCCGGCTGGGGAGCGACGCTTGACGATGAAAAAGTGCGCATTGATTACTCCAATAATGAAAGCGTTATGCGCATTCCGGTGCCCGCAGGGACGCACAGGCTGGTTGTTTCATTTCGTGAGACGATTTCGCGCTTTTTGGCGGATGCGCTGTCGTTGGGCAGCGCCGTGACCTATGTCGGATGGGTCGTTGCGCAGACGATCCGACGAAAAAGAAAATGAAACGAATAATGGGATTTGTCATCGTTCTTATTCTTTCCTGGTGGGTGGTTAAACCTCTCGTTGGGCGCGGATATTTTCCGATGCACGACGACACGCAGGTCGCGCGCGTGGTGGAGATGGGAAGGGCTTTGCGGCAGGGGCAGTTTCCCGTGCGGTGGGTGAGCGAACTGGGGTACGGTCTGGGGTATCCGCTCTTTAATTTTTACGGACCTTTGCCGTATTATGTCGGGGGTTTCTTTTACGCGCTGGGTTTCTCCGGGCTGACGGCGACAAAACTCATGATGGGAATAGGACTTGTAGCCGCAGGCGTAACCATGTACGCGGCAGTTTCCGACATTGCCGGAATTTCGGCTGGGATACTTTCCGCCGTTCTTTATCTGTATGCGCCGTATCACGCGGTTGATGCATATGTCCGCGGTGCGGTCGGAGAGTATTGGGTGCTTGTATTCCTGCCGCTTATATTTTGGGGATTTTGGAAAAAGCGGCTGATTACCGGTTCATTGGGTATCGCGGGCCTTATTCTTTCGCATACGGTTTTAGGATATGCAGGGATGGTATTTGTGCTGCCCGCGGTCCTTGCGGCGCGGCTCAACAGGACGGTTATTCTGTCGGTAGTCATCGGGCTTGGATTGTCGGCATTTTTCTGGTTGCCCGCGCTTGCAGAAATGAACCTTACGAACGTAGCAAGCGTCATCGGGAAATCCGCGGACTTTCGCGATCATTTCGTGTGCCTTCCGCAGCTTTGGAATTCGCCGTGGGGTTTCGGCGGATCAGCGCCCGGATGTCTTGACGGATTTTCCCTGAAAGTGGGGAAAGTGCACGTGATTGCGGCGATTGCAGGACTTGCCGCAGCGGTAATCTGGTACATCCGGACGCGCAGGTTTCGTTGGTTCGCGTTTGCCGGTGCGTTCATATTTCTCGCGGCTGCATTTTTTACGCTTCCGGTTTCCGCCAGACTTTGGGAAGTGATCCCGCTGTTTGCCTTCGTTCAGTATCCGTGGCGATTTTTGGCGTTTGCGATGTTCGGCATTTCGCTGTCGGGGGCGGGCGTTGTATATATAAGTAAGCGCAGCGTCATCCGCGTGCTTGCCGCCGCCGTAACAATTACCGCCGTTTTATGGGTAGAGGCAAAATGGTTTACGCCGCAATATATATATGAACGAAACGCCGCGGATTTTGAGACGGCGACGGACATCCGCTGGCGCGCATCCGGAATTTCAGACGAATACCTTCCGCCGGCGGTTAAACGGCCGACGAACGAACAGGAGACACAAAAGGATATAATTGCGCAGTCGGATACGTATGAACTTACCTATGAGGAACAATCGGATACGTACAGAAAATTTTCGTTCCGTTCCGGCCGGGACAATGACGTAACCGTCCGCAGTGCGTATTTTCCCGGATGGCAGTATACGGTGAACGAAAATACCGTCGCGCCGAAACTCGTTGACGGATTGCCGGTGCTTACGGTCCCGTCCGGTTTTACCGTCGTCCAGATGCGGTTCCGAAATACGCCCGTACGGACGGTGGGCAATGTCGTGAGTCTCATATCGCTGGGCGCCGTCATATATTTGTATGATAGAAACAAAAACAAAAAAACCATCGGTTAATATCGTCGTCCCGGTATACAATGAAGCGCGCGAATTAGTTGCGAGCATTACGACGCTTCGGGCATACCTTTCGCAGCACCTCAGGGATTTTGACTGGCACATAACCGTTGCCGATAACGCGTCGACGGATGAAACGTTTGCGATTGCGAAGGATATTGCGAAACGCCACCGTGATGTTCTGGCGGTTCATTTGTCCGAAAAGGGACGCGGGAGAGCGGTAAAATACGTGTGGCAAAAAGATCCCGCTCAGGTGCAGGCATACATGGACGTTGATCTTTCCACCGATCTTAAACATTTTCCGCCGTTAGTCCGTGCGCTTGCACGTGGATACGACGTCGCAATCGGTACGAGGAACGCATTCGGGTCGCGTGTCTACGGCAGGAGTATGCTCCGTACGTTTACGTCAAAAATGTACATAATGCTCATCAAACTTTTTTTCTGGGTTCATTTTTCTGACGCGCAGTGCGGGTTTAAGGCGGTCAGCCGGAGGATCGTAGGCGAGCTTATTCCCGGAATTCGGGATAACGAGTGGTTTTTTGATACCGAACTCCTTATCAACGCCGAAAAACTCGGGTTTCGGATATACGAGGAGCCGGTTACATGGACGGATAATCCGGGTTCAACGGTGAGGGTTATGAAAACGGCACAGGGAGACCTTGCGGGTCTTAAACGATTATTCATCACCCGTCCGTGGAGACATTATGAGCGAAGACATTGACATCGCAGTAATCAAAAAACGGTCGCTTACCGGCGTAGTTGCCTTAACGTCCCGGACCTTTTTGCTGCAGATCATTGCATTTGCGGCAACATTCCTGTTGACGATTTTTTTGAGTCCGCAGATATTCGGCGTATTTTATGTCGTGTCCGCAATTATTAATTTCATGGGATATTTTGCGGACATAGGGCTCGCGGCTGCACTCATTCAAAAGAAAGAAGAGCTTACCCAAGAGGATCTGGCGACGACATTTACGATTCAGCAGATACTGGTCGGCACTGCGGTCATCCTCGCGTTTTCGTTTTCGGCGAAACTTACCGGTTTTTATCACCTGGACAACGCGGGATTGTGGCTGCTGCGGTCGCTTATCGTTTCATTTTTTCTGTCATCCCTTACCACCATTCCGTCAATTCTGCTGGAGCGCAAACTGGCGTTTGACAAACTTATCATTCCGCAGATCCTCCAGACGCTCGGATTTTACACGGTGGCGGTGGTTTTGGCATGGCGCGGCGCAGGCATCGTGAGTTTCAGCTGGGCGGTACTCGTGCGTGCGGTTATCGGGCTCGTTGCCATGTACATCGTTTCACCGTGGAAGATAAGGCTGCACATATCCCGCGACGTCGCCAAACGGCTCCTTCGGTTCGGCGTACCGTTTCAGCTCAACGGATTTATCGCACTTCTTAAGGATGATCTTCTGACGGTGTTTCTGGGAAAAGTGCTGCCGTTTTCCGAAGTCGGGTACATCGGGTGGGCAAAGAAGTGGGCGGAAGTGCCCCTGCGGCTCATCATGGATTCTGTCATCCGCGTCACGTTCCCCGCTTTTTCGCGGTTGCAGGAATCCGGGAAACATCTTACGGCCGCCGTTGAAAAAACGCTGTTCGGGCTTGCGGCAAGCATATTTCCCATCTCGGTTGGACTTTTGTTTTTCGTGAAACCGCTCGTTGCCGTCATTCCGAAATACGAAAAATGGGAACCGGCCATCATCGCCTTTTATCTTCTTACGATAACCTCCGTGTTTGCCGGGCTTACGACGCCGCTCACCAACGCGCTAAACGCCATCGGCAAAATCAAGGTAACGCTCGGTCTGATGGTCATGTGGACGGTCTTAACGTGGGCGCTGACCCTTACACTTATCCGTCCGTTCGGATTTAACGGCGTTCCCATGGCATTTCTTGCGGTGTCAACGTCAATCGTCGTCGTCGTGTATTTGGTAAAGCGGTTTATCGAATTTTCGTTCTGGCAGGGGGTCATCCGGCCGTTAGCCGCGGCGGTAGTCCAGAGCATATTTTACGCCGTACTTCTTCCGCGTGTCCCGCATTCGGTGGCGTGGCTTACCGCGACGGGATTAGCGGGTGTTATACTGTATGGGATGCTCGTATGGGTGTTTGAAAAGAAGCGCATAACCGATACGCTGCAGAGTTTTAGGTCAACGCAATGAAAAAAACGTTATCAGTCGTCGTGTCCGCATATAACGAAGAACAATCGCTTGCGCGGTGTCTTTCTTCGGTCTCGTTTGCGGATGAAATCGTAGTCATTGATAACCAGTCGCAGGATAAAACGGCAGAGATCGCAAAAAAATTCACCGGGCGCGTGTATTCGCAAAAAAATATCCTTATGCTCAATACGAACAAGAATTTCGGATTCGGCAGGGCAACGGGCGACTGGATCTTAAATCTCGATGCCGATGAGGAAGTGCCCAAAGAGCTGGCCGGGGAAATCCGTTCGGTGATAGACGCGGATCCGAAAGAAAACGGATTCTGGATACCGCGGAAAAACATCATTTTCGGCAAATGGATAACGCACGGTCTGTGGTGGCCGGACAGGCAGCTTCGGCTCTTCCGGCGCGGGAAAGGAAAATTCCCGTGCGTGCATATCCACGAGTACGTTGCCGTTGAGGGACAGGTCGGGGAACTGGCAACGCCGTACACGCATTACAATTATGAATCGGTAAACGAATATCTGCAGGCGATTACGCGCGCGTCATCGAGCGAAGCGCTGTCGCTGGAACAAATGCATCACCAGTTCGTATGGTATGACGCGATACGGTTCCCGTTATCGGATTTCCTGAAAATTTATTTTGCGCAGGAAGGCTACAAAGACGGGCTGCACGGTCTCGTGCTTGCGCTGTTTCAGGCGTTCTATTCGTTCGCGGTTTTCGTCAAATTCTGGGAGATGCAGAAATTTCCGGCCCGCGACATTGCCCCCGCCGCGCTGACGGACGAACTTGTCCGTTCGGGGAAGGAATCATCGTACTGGCTTTCAACCATGCGGCTCAAAGAGTCAAAAAATTTCGTGGAGAAACTGCTATGGAAAATAAAACGGTCTATTGCATAATCGTCAACTGGAACGGGAAACGCGATACCGACGTCTGCCTTGCGTCGCTTGCTAAAATCGCAAAAAAATCCGTTGATCTGCGCGTGCTCGTCGTGGATAACGGATCAAAAGACGACTCGGTTTCATACCTCAGGAAAAAACATCCGTGGATCGAGCTGTTGCCGACCGGCGCGAACTTGGGTTTTACCGGCGGAAACAACGCAGGGATCGCGTATGCCCGCAGTAACGGAGCCGGTCTCGTATGGCTTCTTAACAACGATACCTATGTTGACAAAAACGTCCTCTCGATGACGAAAAATTTTTCGGACCAGTCAGTCGGAATCTGCGGCAGCAAAATTTATTTTGCGCCGGAACATGAATTCCATCACGACCGGTATAAAAATCATGAACGGGGCAAAGTCATCTGGTATGCGGGCGGCATCGTCGACTGGGATAATATGTATGCCGCGCACCGCGGCGTTGATGAGGTGGATCACGGACAATACGATACGAAGGAAGATACGCCGTTTATCACCGGCTGTTCCATGATGATCAGGAGCGAAGTTTTTGACCGCATCGGGCTTCTCGACGACAGATTTTATCTGTATCTGGAAGATCTGGATTATTCCCTGCGCGCAAAAAAAGCCGGATTCCGGCTGGTGTACGATCCGTCAAGCATGCTTTGGCATGTCAATGCGGGGTCATCAGGAAGACCCGGAAACCCGCTGCACGAATATTACATGACGAGAAACAGGCTGCTTGTGGGATTCCGGTACGCGCCGGTAAGAACAAAATTCGCGCTGTTTCGGGAGGCGCTGCGGTTTACTTCGCCCGTACGGCGAAAAGCATTCTTTGATTTTCTGCTGGGGAGGTTCGGTAACAGATTTTCATTATGAAATTTTCATTATGAAAACGGCGATAAGCGCAGTTATCATTGCAAAAAACGAAGAAGCGAGAATCGGCAACTGCCTCAAACACCTGACGTGGGTGGATGAAATTATTCTCGTTGACAACGGTTCAGCGGATAAGACCCGCGACATTGCGGCAAAATACGGCGCGAGCGTCATCGGGGCAGTGCAGAAGGATTTTGCCGCGGTGCGGGAACTGGGGCTGTCGCACGCAACGGGCGCTTGGGTTCTTTACGTCGATGCGGATGAAACAATTACCGGGCCACTCGCAGCGGAAATCAAAAAAACCATCCGCCGCCCGAAGGCAAACGCATATTTTATCAAACGGGATACCTACTTTTTGGGACATCATTGGCCGTATAAAGACATGGTCGAGCGTTTGTTTTTGAAAAAAGCGCTCAAGGGTTGGCACGGAAGACTGCACGAGACGCCGGTCTACGAAGGGGTAAGCGGTATGCTTGCGCACGCGATGATCCACCGGACGCACCGGTCGCTTGAGGAGATGCTTGCCAAAACCAACGATTGGTCTGTGGTCGAAGCGGAGCTGCGGCTTAACGCGCACCACCCGCACGTCAGCTGGTGGCGGCTCCTGCGCGTCATGGGTACCGGATTTTTCCGGTCGTATATTGATCAGCGGGGGCTGCGCGCCGGTACGGTCGGCTGGATCGAAAGCATGTATCAGGCATTCAGCATGTTCGTGACGTACGCAAAACTATGGGAAATGCAGGAAAAAAAAGTTGGCCGGTAATCGTTATCGTGTTGTTATGGCTCGTTTTTGCCCGGCCGTATGTTTTTAAGGGCCTCGTGCCGTTCCCCTCGGATTATCTCGTAAGCTTTTTCCCTCCGTGGAGCAGTCAGTACGCAATGCCGGTGAAAAATAACGCGATGCCCGACGTGATTACGCAGATCTACCCGTGGAAGAAACTGACGGTCGACGTATGGAAATCCGGCAGCGTACCCCTGTGGAACCCGTACGGTTTTTCCGGCACGCCGCATGCCGGCAATTACCAGACTGCCGTATTTTCCCCGGTCAATCTGCTTTTTTTCGTGCTGCCGTTTCTTGACGCGTGGAGCATCATGATACTTGTGCAGCCGCTTCTTGCGGGGCTGTTCATGTATCTATTAGCCCGCAGCCTTGATCGGTCCCGAGCCGCCTCGACGCTCGCAGGTATCGCATTCATGTTCAGCGGATTTATTACGGTGTGGATGGCGTACGGCACGCTCGGGTACGCGGCGCTTTTTTTGCCGCTCGTTTTCTGGGGCGTGCATACGAAGCGCGGGTGGGCAATAAGCGCGGGGATTGCCGTATCGTTCCTCTCCGGCCATCTTCAGACGAGCCTTTACGTGCTTTCGGCAGCCGCTGCGTACATTCTCTGGAAAAAACAACGGAAGCAATTTTTGTACGTGGTTGCGGGGCTTCTCATCGCTGCGCCGCAGATTCTTCTGGGACTGCACTCGTTTGTTTCGTCAACCAGAGGCAGCGCGGTTCTCAAAGGCGACGTCATTCCATGGCAGTATCTTGTGACGTTTATCGCGCCTGATTTTTTCGGCAATCCGGTAACGCGGAACGACTGGTTCGGACATTACGCGGAATGGGCAGGATTTGTCGGCGTCGCAACGCTTTTGCTTGCATTGTTTGCCGCCGTAAAAAAGCGGACGAAAGACGTCTGGTTTTTTGTGCTGCTTGGCGCCGTCGCGCTTCTTTTTGCACTGCCCACGCCGCTTAATGACCTTCTGTATATTCTGAAAATTCCGGTCTTGTCCGGCAGCGCGGCATCGCGCATAATCATCCTCACGAGTTTTTCGCTCGCGGTGCTGTCCGCATACGGGGCAGACGCGCTTCGGCCCGACAGGAAATTCGCGGTGTCAATCGTCGCGGCGGTCGGCATCGTCTGGCTTTTGCTGTTTGCCGGCGTCCTGCCGCCCGACAAACTCGCGGTAGCAAAACACAATTTCGTCCTGCCGACCGTTCTTGTCATCGCCGCGGTCGTTTTTATGAACGTAAAACAGAGATTGGCGATATACGCGCTTATTGCCCTTACCGCCGTTGACGTGCTGCGTTTTGCGGCAAAATGGATGCCGTTTACCCCGCGCCGGTACGTGTATCCGCAGATTAAATCCGCTCTCTATGTACAGAAGAACGCCGGCGCAAACCGCGTGTTTGGCAACATCGGCAACGAGGTCGGTGCAACGTACCGGCTGCAGCTCACTGAGGGGTATGATGCCGTGTATCAGGCGCGGTACGGCGAATTTATGCAGTACGTGTCGAAAGGATTCGTGTCGCCGGGCCTGCGGTCCGTCGTCCAGTTTGATAAAAACGGACTTTACAAAACCGAGGCGCTGCAGCTTCTGGGCGTCCGCTACATTTACCACCGGTTAAGCGACGGAAAAAACGTGTGGACGTTTCCGTACTGGGAATATCCGGGCATGCGGCAGGTATACAGTGACGGATTGTACGGGATATTTGAATACCCCGATGCGTTTCCGCGCGCGTTTTTGGCGTCAGGATATGTCATCGGCGGCATAAACGATCTGTTTGCGCAGAATTTCAACCGGCGGGAAAATCTCGTACTCGAGGAAAAACCGGATAATGAGCCCAAGACCGGCGATGGGTCTGCAGAAATTACGGACTATCAGCCGAATACTGTTGTGATCAAAACTGCATCAGCCTTTCCTAAATTACTTTTTCTTTCCGACGTGTACGATGCCGGCTGGAAGGCGACGGTTGACGGCAAACCCGCAAAAATTTACCGCGCGGATTATGATTTCCGCGCCGTTTCGCTGCCCGCTGGCAGCCATACGGTCGTTTTTCGGTACTCCCCGTGGGAGCTTCCGGTTGGCCTTGTTCTGAGCGTCATCGGCCTCTTAATGAGTACATTTTATACTCGTTATTTATCCCATAATACTTGACTTCTTCTTCTTCTTTTGATAGACTTCTGGGTCTGTAAGCGCATACTTTAGCTTCTTATGCGAAGCTTATAGTTGTGCCTTACCGCGTTTATTGCACGTTTACAGTTGCGGATAGAGTCTCCGGCGAGTGGATGGCATTGAGCACGAAAAAAGAAACATCGTTTTCAATCCCCATCCATTCGTAAGTTCAGAAAATGAGCAAAGGAGGCTCAAATGAAAAAGATTTTTAGTTGGAGTGTTCTGTTCACGTTGCTCGGCGCGTCCCTTTCGGTCTGGATGTGGACGTTCTGGTCGGGCATTTCGATGCCGATTGACCTTATCTCACCTACATTATGGAATTATCCAGTCATAGACTGGTTAGTTTCCGTAACGCTGATTGGATTTGGCATTCTGGCATTCGCATATACAATTGCGGAAGAGCGAACGAAGAAAAACCTACTTTACGGTTTGCCCGTGTTTGCTTTGAACGCAGTTGTGTTGTTTACATGGTGGCTTATGGAAATCGGCAAGGGTACGGATGTTAACGTCGCGATGTTCCTCTTCAGTTTTGCTATACTGATAAACGCGCGTGCCGCCGTCCTTTATCTTGTTCGGCATACCGCCAGACCTGCAATTGAAACCGAGTAAACTGTACGTGCAAAACCCCTCCGATTCGGAGTTGTTGCTTTAAAAAGCGCAATTTTGATGACGGGGGGTTTTGTATTGGGAAAAACGTGGTACTATTAAATGAAGAATTATGAAAAAACGCAGTAACTACGCATTTATCGACAGTCAGAATTTAAACCTCGGCATTAAATCGCTGGGTTGGCGGCTGGACTGGCGGAAATTCAGACAGTATCTTCGGAACAAATATAAGATTGAGAAAGCATTTTTATTTATCGGGTACGTTGCTGGGAACGAATTACTTTATAAACGGTTGCAGGAATGTGGGTATATTGTTATCTGGAAACCGACACTGGAGCTGCCGGACGGTAAGGTAAAAGGTAATGTCGATGCAGAATTGGTGTTGCACTGCATGATTGAATACGGAAATTATGATAAGGCAATTATCGTTTCAGGAGACGGAGATTTCCGTTGTTTAGTTGAATATCTTGCAGAAAAAGAGAAGCTGCTTTTAATGATGGCACCAAACAAATACTATTCAAGATTATTAAAACCGTTCTCACGGTTTATTGTGAGAGTAGATAAATTACGAGGAAGTTTAGAACTCGTAAAGACGCTTAAAAAACAAGTGACTGGCATCGGCGGTCGGTCGAAACCTTAGGCCTATCCAGTCATCGTGATAAAACCATTATAATATCGTGTATTGAAAAAGTCAAATCATGAAAATCGGTTTCTATAATCCGTATTTTGATTCGCTGTCCGGCGGGGAGCGGTATACCCTGACGCTGGCATCGCACTGGTCAAAAAAACACGACGTGTCGTTATTTTGGGACGATCCGGCGATCGTTGAAAAGGCGGAAAAAAGACTGGGCATCGGTCTTTCAAAAATACGGACCGTTGAAAACGTATTTCAAACGAAAAATATTTTTCGGAAGTTATTCGTTTCGCGAAAGTACGACCTGATTTTTTTCCTGAGCGACGGAAGCATCCCCACGACGTTTGCGCGGTATAACATCCTCCATTTTCAGGTTCCGTTTCAGACTATCCGAACGCATTCCGTTAAGCTGGCCCGGTAC
The DNA here is from genome assembly GCA_964461825.1 of uncultured Gammaproteobacteria bacterium. GTDB lineage: Bacteria > Patescibacteriota > Microgenomatia > UBA10105 > UBA927 > XYB1-FULL-47-11. The sequence continues at coordinate 18,761 of CAYWVJ010000001.1, read as the reverse complement.
AACGCAATCGTGTCTAATTCAGAGTTTACGCAAAGAAATCTTACGATTCCCTCAACCGTCATTTATCCGCCGGTCGTACCGATTACGGAAAAATCAAACAAAAAAAACGTCATTCTTTCGGTCGGCCGTTTTCACCCTTTGAAAAAGCAGGACGTGCTTATCGAAGCATTCCGCCGGGGAAATTTTTCCGGCTATGAGCTCGTGCTGGCAGGCGGACTGATGCCGGCAGATACCGCGTATGCTGCAAAACTTCGGTCTGCCGCCGGTAAACTTCCGGTGCGGATAGTAGCCAATTGTGCGTTTGATGAAATCGCCGCGCTGTACAGACAGGCAAAAATTTACTGGCACGCGGCAGGATATCACGAAACCAAGCCGGAAAATATGGAGCATTTCGGCATTTCGACCGTGGAGGCGATGTCTGCCGGCTGCATTCCGATCGTTTTTGCGGGCGGCGGTTTGCCGGAAATCGTGCGCGAAGGCGAAAGCGGGTACCTCTGGGCGGGCGTTACGGAGCTTATTGAAAAAACAAAGAAGGCAACGCAAAAAACGGGAATGGTTAAAAACGTTCAGGAACGGGCAAAAAATTTCGGCGTCGGACGATTTACCGGTGCATATGACGCGCTGCTTACCCGCATAACGGCATGAAAAAATATTTAGCACTTTTGGTTTTGATTGCCGCGTCTCTTGCATTTTTTTACCAGACGTTCACGAAAGGGCTGCTGCCGGTGCCGACGGATACGCTCATCGGACTGTACCATCCGTGGCTTGATGCAGCGGCAAAAGACTATCCGGCCGGCGTACCGTTCAAAAATTTTCTGATCACGGACCCGATTCGCCAGCAGATTCCGTGGCGGAAACTCGTCATTGATTCCGTAAAACAGGGGAGCATGCCGCTGTGGAATCCGTACAATTTTTCCGGAACGCCGCTTCTTGCGAACATTCAGGCGGGATGGCTGTATCCTTTGAACGTCCTGTTTTTCGTTTTCCCGTTTTCTGCGGCGTGGACGTGGCTTATCATCCTGCAGCCGGTGCTTGCCGGGCTGTTCCTTTTCCTGTTTCTCAGGAACAAAAAACTGTCGCCGTGGAGTTCCGCAATCGGAGGCATTACGTGGGCCTTCAGCGGATTTTCCGTCGCGTGGCTCACGTGGGGAACGATCGTGCAGACCGCGCTGTGGCTTCCGCTCATTCTCCTTTGCATCGATAAGGTTGCCGAAACGGACCGGAAATTCCGCTGGTCGGTACTGCTTGCGCTGTCGCTGAGTTTTGCCTTTTTCGCCGGACACGCGCAGGTTGCACTGTACACATTCATTTTTGCCGCAGCATACGCGGCGCTTCGGTTTTCGTGGCAGTTGGTTGCTGCGGGGCTCGCCGCCGGTATCGCTACGTCGCTTGAGTGGGTGCCGATGCTGCAGTTTCTCGGCCGCAGCGCGCGGCTGGGGGACGCTGCCGCGTGGACCCGCGACGGCTGGTTTCTGCCGTGGCAGCATCTTGCGCAGTTTATCGCTCCCGATTTTTTCGGCAATCCCGCAACGCTGAATTACTGGGGCGTATGGAATTACGGAGAATTTATCGGCTATGTCGGCGTACTGCCGCTCATCTTCGGCGCGTATGCGCTTATCGCGCGCAAAGACCGTTTGACGAGATTTTTCGGCGTCTGGCTGGGTATCGTATTTCTTTTCCTTCTGCCCACGCCGATTGCCAGACTGCCGTACGTGTGGCGGATCCCGTACTGGTCGGCGTTGCAGCCGACGAGGCTTATGGTGCTCGTCGATTTCAGTCTTGCGGTTCTTGCGGCGCTGGGCGTTGACGCGTTCGTGCGCAACCCGTCCAAAAAAATATTCGTCATTTTTGCCGCGCTGGCCGTTGTCCTTGCCGCGCTCTGGACGACTGACAATCCCGTTGCGCGGCGAAATCTCGTATTGCCGGGCATGTTGCTTGCCGGCGGCGCCATAGTTGCCGCGCTGTCACCGAAACAGTGGAAAACCGTCTGGCTGGTCGGCGTATTCGGGTTCGTCGCGTTTGACCTCTTCCGTTTCGGCTGGAAATTTACGCCGTTTACGCCGCGGGAATATTTTTTTCCCGCGACGCAGGCGATATCATTTTTGCAGAGCCAGCAAAAACCGTTCCGCGTGATGAGTCTGGATAACCGCGCGCTGCCGCCGGACGTGACTGCATATTACGGCATAGAAACGCCGGAAGGGTATGACCCGGTGTATGACGCGCGGTATGAGGAATTTATTGCGGCCGTCAACCGGAACGAGCCGAACATCACGCCGCCGTTCGGATTTAACAGAATTATCACGCTATCCAACGTGGATTCGCCGCTCCTGCCGCTGCTCAACGTGACGTACGTCGCGGCGCTCGACGACGTCAAAAATCCGAATCTGGAACTCATGTACCGGGAAGGGAATACCCGGATATATTTTTATAAAAAAGCGCTGCCCCGCATGTGGGCCGTTGCGTCTGTCCGGTCCGTATCGTCGAAACAGGAACTGTTCAACGTTCTGTACGACAAAAAATTCCAGCCGCGGGAAACGGCGCTTGCCGAGGACGGGTTTACTCTGAACGGAAGCGCGTTTGGGCCGGACGAGACAATACGCATCACGTCATACACCGGCGATTCGCTTACGGCGACGGCGACTCTTCGCGAGGACAGGTTCGTCGTTGTTTCCAACTCCTTCGATCCGAACTGGAAAGTGGAAATTGATGGAAAACGAATAGCCGTACGAAGGGTTGATTATCTCTTTATCGGTTTCGTCGTTCCCAAAGGAACGCACCGAATAACCGTTCGCTATGCAATGCTACCTTTGTAACGGACGGATGGAAACGTTTTTACGGAAAAACG
>CAYWVJ010000001.1:7079-15816 GCA_964461825.1 uncultured Gammaproteobacteria bacterium | reverse complement strand
GCTATGCAATGCTACCTTTGTAACGGACGGATGGAAACGTTTTTACGGAAAAACGGGTATACCATTTACCGCTGTGTGGAATGCGGGCTGGGGCGGACGGACCTCCGGAAGAATTACGGGAAATTTGTTACTGAGAACTACGACAAAGGATACTTCACCGGCGACCCGGCACGCAGCGCGTATGTGAATTACAAAGAGGATAAACCGTACATCGTTGCGAACATGCGTCAGTTCCTGCGGCGCGTAAAAAAATATAAACCGGCGGGAAAATTACTGGACGTCGGCTGTGCGCTCGGATTTTTTGTCGAGCTGGCGCTCAAGCATGGATATGATGCGTACGGATGCGATCCGTCGGACTACGCGGTGCGCGAGGCAAAACGTTTAGTCGGCAGTACGCGGATAAAAAAAGGAGCGGTTCACGACGTAGAGTACGGGGAAAAATCATTCGACGTGATTACGCTTTTCGACGTTTTCGAGCATCTGGGGGACCCGTCATCGGACATCGAAAAACTATCGCGGTTTCTTAAGGACGACGGCATTATGGTTGTCGCGACGGGCAACACGGACAGCCTTATGGCGAAAATTTTCAAACGCCGGTGGACGTTCTACATTCCGCCGCAGCACCTGTTCTTTTTCAACAAAAAAACGTTCACGGTGCTGTTTCGGAAGCACGGGTTAACGGTGAGGGAATGGTTTCACATCGGCAAGTGGCTGAGCCTGCGGTACATGCTCCATCTTGCGCGGACGACAGGTGAAAGCAAGATCGCGCACCGGCTGTATTCGCTCACAAAACCCATTCACCGCGCGCCGATTTTTCTTCCGGTCGGGGACAACATGGTGGCGGTTATGCGGAAACTAAACTACAGTTGATAGGGCAGCCATTTTTTCTCTCTGAACGACAGGAAGTAATAAAAATACGAACGGGGATCCCCTTCGGTAAACTCTATGCGCTTTGAAATCTTTAATGACGCCTGTGCAACACCCCGATTTTTTATGAAATCGGTGGGAGGTGTGCGAAGATACGTTCGGACGTTGACGACAAGCCAGTACCACCAAAATGCGGCAATTGCAACGCGCGTAAGTAACTGTTTGCGGTCCCAGATCCATACCGTCAGGTACGCAAAAATAATAACCGCTACATACAGCTGCCCGTTAAAATAATAATCGCTTACCTCTCCGCCGTACGAAGACAATACGATCCACGGGACAGCTATCCACAGAGCAAGAAGATATATCAAGCGTAATTGTTTTGTTTTCCGCAGGTATATCCATGCAAACACCGGCGCATAAGTAAACGACGCGTTCCGCAGGAAGCGGTACGGAATTTCAAGGACCGACTGGAACCGGATGAACGCGTCGAATATGAAGCCGATAAACCGCCGCGGGTGGAACCCGATGAAATACGACCCCGCGTATGCGGAAAACCCCGAGAACCGTTTGGCGGCCAAAACCGGAGAAATAAATGCGGTGCTTGTAATCAGCGCTACGAACGCCAAACGCACTGATTCTTTTTTCCAACGGACGAACGGGAGAACGAGAACGGTAATGACCAGATAAAAAACGGCGGTGAAATGCACGTTCATCGCAAGTCCGATGAGAATTCCCAGATGGAGAAAATAACGGGGCTTTCCTTCCATGATTTGAGAGAGCGAATAAAAAATAAGAAGTCCGATCGGCGCGATGAAATTTACCGGCCACTGCACGCGCTCTGATCCGATGATGAAAACGGAGAACGTATAGATGAAAAGGGACATGAGCGCAACGCGCCCGCCGAATAGTTTTTTTGCGATCAGATAGATGACGAAGAAACCGAGGATCGACGTGACGCCGGCGATAACCGGCGACGCGACAGGGTCAAGGTTCGTGAGCCGGTAAAAAACAGCGGCGTAATAATAATAGAGCGGCCCGATGTACATGCCGCTGTTTTGTTTCGCCACCATTCCGACGAGCGGATACTTTTGAAGGGTGATGATTTTCATCGCAACCCACGCGTTGTCAACCTGATCCCAGCCGAAACTCGCCCATTTTTCGAGATTGTAAAACATGAAAAATACGTGGAAAGTTAACAGTACGAAAAGAAGGATTTTCGCTCTCATATACGATATACTATTATATATGAAAATCTCGGTCGTTATTCCCAACTGGAACGGCGTATACCTGATGCGCAAACACCTTGCAAACGTGATAACCGCTTCACCCGGTGCCGAAGTGATTGTGGCCGATGATATGTCCACCGACGGATCGGTGGAATTTCTGCGCAAAAATTTTCCCGCCGTGCGCGTGGTTGCCGGCAAAAGACGCGAAGGGTTTGCCGCAAACGTTGACCGCGGTGCGGCAGCGGCTCACGGGGATATTCTCGTACTTCTCAATACCGACGTCGAACCGGAAGCGGGCTACCTCAAACCGCTTGTGCAGCGGTTTTCGGACGCGCAGGTATTCGCCGTCGGGTGTCTTGAAAAAAGCCACGAACAGGGGAGCGTTATCCGCCGCGGCCGCGGCATTGCACGGTGGGAAAAAGGATTGTACGTGCACGCCCGCGGTGAGGTGGATAAAACCGATACGGCATGGGTATCGGGCGGAAGCGGCGCATTCCGGCGGTCGATGTGGGAAAAACTCGGCGGCATGGATACGGTCTATAACCCGTTTTATTGGGAGGATATTGACCTTTCCTACCGCGCGAGAAAAGCGGGATGGAAAATTCTGTTTGAGCCCAAAAGCGTGGTGCATCACTGGCACGAGGAGGGAAAAATTAAACGGGAATTTTCGGCATCCGACGTAAAACGCATCGCGTACCGCAATCAATTCATATTTATCTGGAAAAATCTTTCCGACGGGGCAATTCTCGTGGCGCACGCACGCTGGACGCCGATCCGGCTTCTGAAAGCCGCACTCACCGGGGATTTTCTCATGCTCCAGGGGTATGTTTTGGCAGTTGCCAAACTGCCGGAGATTTTGCGGCGCCGCACGGAACAAAAAAAGCTGTGGAAAGCAAAGGACGGCGGTCTCATTACTTTGGATTAATTGCATATGGATATCAAACGCCTCGCGGTTTCGCTGCTACTTGGCGTATTCGTTTCCCTCGTCATTTTTACGACGCTTAACGATTTCGGCATCACGTGGGACGAACCGATCTACATGAGAAACGGCGACAGGTACATCGCGTGGGTAAAAAATCCGAAATGGCAGTCGAAGGACGATGTTTTTGCGGCGAGCGAAGAAGACGTGCACCCGCCGCTTCGGAAAGCACTCGCGGCGCTCACGCACCAGTGGTTCACGAACAACCTGAAAATTCTTGACAATACGCGCGGCTACAGAGTTTCGGCGCTCTTTTTCGTATTGCCGTTTATGACGTTGTTTTCGTATGTCGCAATCGGCATGTTCGGTTATTCGATCGGCATGCTGGTTCCCGTGTTATTTTCGTTCATGCCGCAGGTACTGTTTCTGACGCCGCTCCTGACCATGGATTACGCGATAACCGCGTTGTGGTTTATTGCGGTCGCAGCGGCGGTTAAGGGGGAAAACTCATACGGCTGGCTTTTCGTATCGGGCATTGCCATCGGACTGACGATGCTTACGAAACTCCACGGACTTTTGCTTTTTCTGCCCGTCGGCGGATACTTACTCTTGCGGCGGAAATTCTTAGCGGCAGGATTTGTAGGAATCACCGCGGTCGGGCTGTACATCGCCGGCTGGCCGTATCTGTGGTCACAGACATGGAGCCATTTTATGCAGTATTTTCGCATCCAGACGGTAGTACACGGAAGCATCCCCGAATATATCTTCGGAAAAACCTACCAGTTTGCGCCATGGTGGTATTCGCCAGTCATGTTTTTGACAACGACGCCCGCGATCGTTCTTATCCTCTTTTTCGTGGGATCATATGCGGCTGTTAAGCGGAAGAATACGTGGGACAGGGTCATGCTTTTTAATGCCCTGTATCCCGTTGCGTTTTTTTCGTTGCCCGGCATATACCGTTATGATTGGGTGAGACTTTTTTTACCGGCGTTTCCGTTTGTCAGTCTGCTGGCGGGGCGCGGTATTCAAATAATCGCAAAAAAAATTCCGGTTGCCGCCATTGTGCTTTTGTGGGTAATCACGCTGTACGTGTCGGTTATCCGCATCCATCCGTGGGAGTCTTCGTATTATAATGAATTTGTCGGAGGCATTGCGGGAGCAAACAAGCTGGGTATGGAATCCGAATTCTGGGGCAACGCATACCTGGGTATAATTGCGTGGATGAACGATCGGGCGGCGTCTCCCATGTGCGTATGGCCCACGACTGCTCCCTTTTATTACTACCAGGCGATGGGGCAGTTGCGGCCTGAGGTCGTATTTGCCGGAAAGGAAACCTGCGATTACCTTATCGTACTCATGCGGCAGGGTTTATTTGTCCGCGATCCGTTCGTTGCAAAGGTTGTAGCCAAAGAAAAACCTGTTGAGCGTTTTTCGGTTGACGGCGTAACGCTGGTGGGGGTGTATGATATGCGTACGGTGCGCAATTTATGAAATGGTATGTCTGGCTCGGTCTTATCGTTCTTGGTGCGGGATTTTTGCGGTTCTATTGGCTGACGCGCGTGCCGCCGGCGTTAAACTCGGACGAAGTAGCCATAGGGTATAACGCGTATTCCATTCTTACGACGGGAAAGGATGAATACGGGACGCGGTATCCGGTGCTTTTCCGGTCGTTTGACGATTACAAAATGCCGGTGTACGTATATCTTGCGGCCGGAGCGATGAAGGTGTTCGGATTCGGGGATTTTGCCGTCAGGTTTCCGTCTGCACTGGCCGGTACCCTCACCGTACTGCTTACGTATTTTCTGACACAGGAACTTTTCCGTAAAAAATCCGTTGCACTGGTAGCATCATTTCTTCTGGCGATTTCGCCGTGGTCTGTCCAGTTCTCACGCGCGGGATACGAGGCAAACGTCGCGGTATTTTTTATCGTTTTCGGAGCGTATCTTTTTTTGCGCCGGGCATATGTGCCGTCAGCAATTCTATTTTCCCTGTCAGTCTGGACGTACCTGACCCCGAGAATTTTCGTTCCGTTGTTCGTAGCAGGGCTCGCAATTATTTTCGCCCGGGAACTTTGGGAAAGGAAAATCGCGGTCGCGGCGGCGGTAGCGGTCGGGATCATCCTTTTATTTCCGATCGTACGACTGACCCTATCCCCGGAGGGCCGGATGCGCGCGGCCGGCGTAAGCGCGTTTGCAAACTCCGGCGATCTGGCAAAATCCGCGGCAAGACTTTCGCGCGACAGCGGCGTCTGGAAAATTTTCGACAACCGCCGGATCACGTATGCGGTAACGTTTCTGCGCGGGTACTTTTCCCATTTTGACCCGAACTTTTTGTTTCTGGATAAATCCATAGAAAAATACCGGGCGCCGGACGTCGGGCTCCTGTACCTTTTTGAATTGCCGCTGCTGCTTTGCGGGTTGCATATGCTCGCGAAACGCTGGAACGCCGCTTCGTCGCTGCTTTTTTGGTGGATGGCCGCCGCACCCGTTGCCGCTGCGTTTACGCTCCAGTTCCCGCATCCGGTGCGAACGCTCGTATTTTTACCGACGTTCCAGATAATCTCCGCGGCGGGGCTGGTGAGGATTTGGGAAAAATTCGCATGGGCGCGGTATGCCGTCGTTGCCGTAATCGCGGTTTCTTTTATTTTTTACGTTCATCAGTATTTTGTCGTTCTGCCTGTTGAGGATGCGCAGTATTGGTATGCGGGAAGACGGGAGATGACGCAAAAACTGAATGCGCTCAAGCGGGAGTATGATACGATTTACGTGTCGAACGCATTGGATTTCCCGTACGTATTTTACCTCTACTATTCTCCCGTTGATCCGGCAAGCTATCTTGCGCAGGGCGGGACGATATCCGGCGGATTTAACGAACAAAATAACCGCGTTGCAAATATTTCGTTCAGGTCCATCAGCACGTCGCTGCGCAGCGCAAAGAAAATTTTGTTCGTCGGACTGCCTGGCGAAGTATTCAAAAAGTCACTTATCGTCGATACGATTTCGTACCCCGATGCCACGCCGGCTATCGTTTTTTTCAAATAGCGTTACCTGCTGATATAAATGCTGCAGAATTGCGCGGCCGGCAAATCTTCAATGGTTAGATCGGCTAGGGTGATGCCGGTCGGGTAGGAACGCAGCGAAACTCCGTTGCACACGCGGTCGTTGACGATGGCATATTCACGACCGCCGTCGATAAGTCTTGCTATATAGACATCGCCGCGCGGTTTTGCGGGGCAAAGATCGTCGTATACGAACGTTTGGTTGCTGCCGGCATGGGGTTCAGCTGAACAGTCGGCAATCCGTATCCCTTGTAAGGAAGACGGAGTTATTGCGCCGGTATAGAAAAGGTATTTTTTAAGAAAATCCCCGTTTCGGTTTGAGACCATAATGACGGGAACATTTTTACCCGATGCGAGACTGACGTATCGCGACAGGATCCGCATCGGAAAATCGCCGGACCCTGTCAGTGGGTATTGGTACGCATAGACGTTCACAAATCCCGCAACGTTCAGGATATAAACTCCTGCGATTATCCACCACGGAATTTTGCGCGCAAGTTCGCGTGCGCCGATGCCGATAAGAAGCAAGATGAACGGGAACATAAGCGTCAGGTGTATGGAAAAATCGCCGGCGGTCGTGCTGATAAGCTGGGGGAGCGCGCCGATTGCAATAAATAAAAGAATAAACCACGCATATTTCCGTTTGGTCGCATAGACGGACAGAAGTCCGAAAAGAATAAGGAGCGCGTCGACAGCGTAAAAGAACCCCTGTTGCACGGGCAGGAAAAATTGATCGCCGGTCACGAACAGGTAAACGGGTGAGAATATCCGCAGCATTTTTTCCGAAAGCATGCTCCCGTACACGGTCAGCTTGTTCGTAAAAAGCGGCGTCAGCGGACTGGCAAGGCTCCGCCCGCGAATCTCGTTTACCGCACCGGTTACCTGCGGTGCGTTGGGTAAGAACAGCTCGCCCAGCCGCGACTGGCCGGGGTTTGTTGTAAGGAGCGCCAAAAAAATGCCGACGGTGGCGAAAGACAGGATGCACAACAGCGCGTACGGCGTTTTTTTCTCCTTTTTGCGGACGGAATACCCAACGATCGCGGTAAGAACGACAAACGGCACGAAAATGACTTTCGTCGCGATATAGGAATAAAATGCCAGAAGAAACACTGGGTACGACCAGAGAATTTTCCACGACCGGGTTTTGAGTACTGTGTATAATCCTAAAAGATAAAAAAACGTCGCAGGCGTTGCCTCATAGCCGGTTCTATTCATGACGACGAGCCACGGATTAACGGCAGCAACGAGTCCTGCGGCAAACCCCGCTGCCGGACCGAAAAGGCTCGATGCAATTGCATATAAAAGGATTGCGCTTCCGATCCCCAGTAGCGCGAACGGGAGCTTAAAAAGGAAAAGAGAGAAAGGGAATGCCGCAGCGGCCAGATGAAGAAAATACGGAAGTTCAGCCTGCCCTTCTCCGGGCGGATACCGGAAGAAAAATACCGACAAGGGGTTCCACGTACCGGTTACGTCGCGGCCCGTCAGCACGATTGACCGCGCGGTAAGGGCGTAGTGCAGCTCGTCGCCCGAGACCGCAGCCGGTATCCGGTCCAGGTACGCAAAACGCATGAGTGCGGCGACGGCCGCAATAAGTAGAACGTTCCGCATAGTTTGTACTATACTACTATAAATGAAATTATACGTCATCGCACTGGCGGCGGCGGTAATTCTTTTGCTGTTTCGGCCGGTTTTTTTCGGCGGTAAAACACTGTTTCCCGCCAACCTTCTTGTTTCCGCATACGCGCCGTGGAAATACGAGCCGGTGCCGGAATATCCCAACGGTCCTCCGAACAAGCCGATGGGATTTGACGACATCCGCGAATTTTTTCCCAACAGAAAATTGCTTGCGCAGTCGCTCGCGCGCGGCATCATTCCGCTCTGGAACCCGTATATTTATTCGGGCGTTCCGTTTGCGGCGTCGTTTGACACAGCCGTCTGGTATCCGCTGTCGTGGATCGCGGCGCTCATGCCTCTTGTTGACGGGTGGAATTTTCTCGTTATCGTGCAGCCCGTTCTGTCGCTTTGGTTTATGTATCTGTTTTTGCGGTCGCTTTCGTTCGATGAAAAAATTTCCCTCTTCGGCGCTTTTGCCTGGGCGCTGTCGGGATGGATGGTAGTGTACTGGCAGGAGATACTGGTCGTTACGCACAGTTTTCTGTGGCTGCCGCTGGCTCTGTACGCGTCCAACACAAAACGGTTTCCGCTTCTGGTATTTTCGCTGGCGCTGTCGGTACTGGGCGGGTTTCTGCAGATGGCGATCTACGTGTATGCCGTGGTCATCGCGTGGAATATTTTTTTACGAAATAAAAAAGCATTTATTGCCATCGGTCTCTCTCTTTTTGTTGCGGCGGTCCAGCTTATTCCGTCGATTGAAGCATTCTTCGCGTCGCCGCGGGGTGCGGCAAACGGATTTTCGACGTTCGCAAACGGTTTGTTGCCGCTGCGGCATCTTGCAACGCTTGTCGCGCCGGATTTTTGGGGAAACCCGGGTGCGTATAACTATTTCGGCGGACCGGGGTTTTATTTCGAGAAAATGATTTTTATCGGCGTCGTTCCGCTTCTTTTTGCATTGGTTGCACTCTTTTTCCTCAGGGAGCGGGAGCTTGTTTTTTGGAAAGCGGCGGCGGTCATAAGCCTTTCCATGGGATTTGCCTTGCCGACCAG
>CAYWVJ010000001.1:0-6979 GCA_964461825.1 uncultured Gammaproteobacteria bacterium | reverse complement strand
GGGTACGATCGTGTCTGGGGGTACGGCAACGCCTTCATCGAAAAAAATATACCGCAGTATTACCAGTGGTTTTCAACGGACGGATACGGGAATCTGTCGTCAAAGCGATACGCCGAACTTCTTTCAACCATCATGAGTAACGGGAAACTGGGCGGCCAAATTCGCCGGAGCGATACCGACCTGTACGAGACGTCCCAACGCGATCCGATGACGGCCAATCCGTTTCGGCTTCGCCTGATGCAGCTGCTTGGCGTGAAATACGTCGTCGAAGTAAAACAATCCGAGGGCTACGGACTTCTGCCGCCGGAAATCCGGTTTCCGCCGGCGTTATTCAAATCTGTTTGGGAAAATGAACGCTGGCGCATTTGGGAATACCGGCGTGCGCTCCCCCGCGCGATGTTCGTACCGTCATATGTGGTTAAAACCAACCCCCAGGAAATTATCGATGCACTGTACGATGCTAAAACGGATTTGGCACGCACGGTCGTTCTGGATACGGATCCGCAAACGGGCAATGCCGCGGCTGCCGCGACGGGATCAGCGCAGATTATTTCATACGGCCTTAATGAGGTTCGCATCCGCGCGATATCTGACGCGGACGGGTTTGTACTTCTTACCGATACCTACTATCCCGGTTGGGCGGCGACGGTTGACGGGAAACCAGCCAACGTGCTGCGCGCAGATTACAGCTTCCGGTCGGTTCCCGTGCCGAAAGGCGATCACACGGTCGTATTCCGCTATGCACCCGCAAGCCTTTATGCGGGACTGGTGCTGTCGCTTATGGGAATCGTCGGGACATTCGTGTATAGTACGTCCGTGGGCAGAAAAACGCTGGCATGAAACTGCAGAAGCTTATCGGCATTATCGTCTGCGCGGTTCTTGCGTCCGTTTACATTTACCCGATATTTTCCGGTCTCATTCTTTTGCCGCTGGATCTTCTGGTTTCCAATTCGGGCCCGTGGCGTCTGGCCGGACAGATTCTTCTTAAGAATGCATACATGCAGGACAGCGTGCTCCAGATGTTTCCGTGGCGGCATCTTACGTTCACGTCGCTTACGCACGGAACTATTCCGCTTTGGAATCCCTTCCAGTTTATGGGAACGCCGTTTCTGGCGTCAATGAAGTCCGCGGTATTTTATCCGGGAAATATCCTCTATCTTTTTTTCGGAGAAGTGGCGTCGTGGAACATCCTTTTGTGGCTGCAGCTGTTTTTGAGCCTTTGGTTTACGTATCTCCTGCTCGGGTCGCTGGGCGTGGGGGCGGCGGTTGCGTTATTTTCCGCGGTTGCGTTCGCATTCAATTCGCTCATGGTCAGCGTGCTGGAATTCGGGAGCGAAGGGCACGTGCTCTTATGGCTTCCGGTGCTTTTGTACTTCGTCAAGCGGTATGTGGACGAAAGACGGCCGTGGTACCTTGTCGGCCTCGCGGCGGCAGTAGCGTCGTCAATTTTTGCCGGACAGCTGCAGTATTTTGTGTACCTTGCGGCGGTCGTTGTCGCATTTGCCCTCTGGTACGCGAGCGTTCGTCATGCAACGCGCACGGAACTGGTAATGATGTTTTTGGGGATACTCCTTGGCGGCCTTATTGCCGCGGTCCAGCTTTTGCCGGGGATTGCGATGTTCGGGCAGTCGTACCGCGGCATCGCATCAAGTTACACCGTATTTGCGGGAGGACTTATCCGGCCGCAGCAGCTGCTTCGGCTGCTTTCCCCCGACTGGTTCGGCAATCCGGTTACGCTCGACCTTCACAGCGGCTACATTGAACAGTCCGGATACATGGGAATCATCCCGTTGTTTTTCGCGCTGTACGCGGTATTTTCTGCATGGAAACGGCCGTTTGTCCGGTTTTTCGGGATGACCGCAGTTGCTGCACTCCTTTTTTCCATGGACGGGATTGCACAGATCGTATATTTTTTACGGATTCCCATCATTTCAAGCGGATACGGCAGCAGATTATTCTCGATGGTGTTGTTTTCGGGTGCGGTGCTTGCCGGATTGGGTCTTCGCGAATTCCTGCGGAACAACGGCATTGGCAGAATCCGCGCAGTACTGGTTTATGCAGGCGCGGTTCTGTTCCTTTTCGGCGCGGGCGTTGTCGTGTCCCACTGGAACAGCGCTCTGGGGGTAAGTATCCGAAACATAAAAATCGAGTTTGCCGTTCTTATCGCGTTTACCGTTGCAGCGCTTGTGTACGAAAAACTTGCGAAAACGCCGGCGCGGACGCTTATTTTCGTAGTGTTTACCATATTTCTAACATTCGGCGATCTGTTCCGGATGGGGTACCGGTTCCTGACGTTTTCAAACGTCAAATTTCTTTATCCCGAAACCGCGGTGACGAAATACGTCCGCGACAACGTGCAGCAATCGTTGGGCAGGGCATACGGATTGACCGAGCCCGAAGTCGATACGGCGCTTGGGATTGCCGGCGTTGAAACGTACAATCCGCTTTTTCCGCTGCGGACAGCCACCGTGCTGCAGGCGCTGGAAAACAGACGCGGTGAACCGTTTATCAACAATAAATACTATCTTGCAAAAGGTCCGCGGACGAAAACGGCGCTCGACTTTTTGGGCGTGACGTACGTAGTCGTGCCGAAAGGAGTAAATCCGGCGCTCTCGATGTGGAACGACGCATCCCGGGAAAAGGACATTACCAAAGTGTTTTCCGACGACACGAACGACGTGTACGTCAACACCACCGCATATCCGCGCTTTGCGCTTTTTTACGACGTAAAACCGGGGACGTCCGATGAAGATGCGCTCCGAGAACTGGAAAGGCAGCGCATTGATTTTCAAAAGACCGTTCTTATCCGCGAGAACATCGCCGGCCAATTTACGGAAGGAAGCGGGTCTGCCGCGCTCGTATCCGCAGAGCTAAACCGCCTTTCGTTCCGCGTGACCACGACCGAACCGGCCATTTTTTACCTGTCGGATGCGTTTGATTCGGGCTGGCGGGCGTCGGTTAACGGTCGCAGCGAACCCGTCTACCGCGCCAATTATAATTTCCGAGCGGTCGCGGTGCCCAAAGGCGAATCGGTTGTTACGTTCTGGTATCTTCCGCGGACAGTTGTCTGGGGCGCTGTCCTGAGCGCCGTTGGAATAGTAGGTACACTGCTGTTGCCAGTAGTGCTGTAACGCTTATCGCTAAACCGGTCTCAAACGACCGGGGATTATAGGAAAATTCGACTGCGGACGATCCCCTGGGAACGACGATCCCGCGCAGTGCAAAATCGGTTTTATAGACCGCGGTCGGCTTGCCGTTTACCGTAGCAGTCCAGCCTGCATCAAACGTGTCGCTTATGAAAAGAAACTGCTGATTTTCCGTGGTGACGGTCAGTTTAATCGTTGTCGGTTCATACCGGAGAATGGAAACCGCTCCCTGCGTGCTTTTCCCGTCAAACTGCGGCAGCGTATTCCAGTCCTGAAACGCGACGAGAACGGTTTTTGACGGATTGAAATCCGGTGCAAAAAATTTTGACTCAAAATCAGCCTGGGTGCCGTACGGGCGCACGTCCCCGGTCGTAAAAATTCTGGGAGCCGCAAGCAGATTCTTATAGATAATCCAGTCATCAACGCGGCGGATTTCCTGAAATCTGTTTTTCGGAAACGTTTGCTCATCACGGGGATTTTCCGCGCGGTCAAGTACGTATCTGACGCCGAGCGTATCCATGAGCCGGAGCCGGAATTCGTTCGACGGCAAATCCTCTTTGCCGTATCCGGGCGCAAGAACCGCGTCGGAACGCGTTGTCCGGTTGAACGTGACCGGAAGGTTGCCGTCGGCGGAAGACTGCACGAGCCGGTTATACCACGCGAGATTAAGGGGGTCGGTGCCGTCCGGCGAATAGAGATTTACCTGAGTCGCGAAATTCGACTCGACCCTCGCGGTTCCGTATCCCCAAAAGCGGTCAATGCCGGTGATTTCTTTGAGCGCCGCGATGAGTTTGTTTTGCGGATACACGAACCGGAGCGGCACGAAAGGATTAAATTTAACGAATGCGTACAGCAGTTCGATCGTCGCAAGCGGAATAAGTGCCAACAGGAGCATGTTTTTTTTCGCCGAAAGCAAAAGGAGAATAACCGCGGTACCCAATACGCCGGTTGCCAAAAGCATGGCTTTTCGCGTGACAGCAGCCGCACCGGGCATAAAGAACGACGCGAGCCAGAGCGCGGCAAACCACACCGTCGTTACGATAATCAGTTTCGTCGGTACGCGTCGGTCGCGCAGTTCGTCAAAGCCCATGCCGGCAAGCATTGCGACGGCGAAAGCAAACAGGAAAAGCATTCTCGTCGGCGTACCCGTGGAAAGAACAGGCCACGGATACCGGTATACCAGCGCGCTTATCGGCGTGCGGACGGTCAGCAAAAGAATGACGGCGGCGGCAAGTGCGAAAAACTTTTTATGCAGCCGCCAGCGAAGGGAAGAGAGCGCCCGAACGGCCAGTAAAAATCCGACGACGCCGACGGACAACGTTTTGCCTACGTAATCGCCGGTTATGTTCGATTTCGTCGCAGGGTTTCCGAAAAAGTCGGCAACGGTAACCAGCGGCAGCTGCCACCATTGGACGAGCATGGTGTTTACGATATTCCGGTAATCATGCGCCACGCGCGCGGAACTCCGGAAAAGTTCGACGGTAGGGAAAATCTGCGGTGCCGCGATGAATATGGCAAGCGCGTAGAGCGGAAATATCGTCCATGCCCTGCGGATTGCCGTGTACGCGATAAGGAAGAGAAACAGGTTAATAAAATCCTGCGGATGACCGCCCGTGACTGCGGAAAACATCGAAACGATGACCAATACTTGCTGGAGAATGCCAAGCCGTTTTTGTCTGACGCTGCGCTCGACGAAATACAAAAGAAGCGGCAGCCATAAAATGGTGTGCCACACGGTCGTGAATTCCATCCATACGTTGGCAAAGCCGGAAAAATTAAAAAGTATGGCAGCAAGGACTCCGGCGGCAGAGGAAAGTCCGATTTCCGTTGCAAAAAGATACGTAAACAGCGATCCCAATATCGGCTGGAGTATCACCATCGCGGTCCATGCAACGGGCTGCGGAAGGACTAGATAGAGGACGGAAAACGGATACAATACCTGAGACTGGTAATTGGCAAGCAGCGGACTTCCCGAAAAATTATACGGATTCCACAGCGGCCAGCGCCGGTTTTTGAGTTCGCCGACGACGAGCGTTTTCCACGGATACAGTTCCCGGATGACGTCAAAATACTGGTCCTTGCTGGGAACCGCGCCCGCAACGTAGCCGGCATACGACTCGTGGTTCCACGGCGCGTAGCCGGCAAGCAGGAGATCGCCCGGGAACGGAATTTTGCCGAACAGAAACGTTTTATAGAAAAAGAGCAGGGAAATGCCGGTAAGGAGCGCAAACGGAAGGATTTTTTTCATAATGAATACACAAAATCCGTGCCGAACTGGCCGATGAGCGTGAGCCGCGGGTAGCTGCGGATCTTTTTGGCAATCTCGGCAAACGGAACGTTTACGTATTGACTGCTGTGGATAAGTATATACCGCACGCCGTTATTCGCAAGCATCGTAATTGCCGCATCCGACGGGAAATCCGATAAAAGGACGGAGTGGTCGTGGTACACGTTGGGGAAGTATCCCGAGTAGCCGTTGAGCATCCGTTTCCGGTGGAATGCCGAAAAGTACGTCCGGTATGCTTCTGAGGCGTAGACGGTATTTTCCGTCAGTTCGTTATATCCGAGCGTCAGCTGGTCTTCCATGCGGATGCCTTCCCATTCGGGGCGCAGCGGGAGCTCGACGATGATGCTGTCATCCGGTTTCGACTCAATGAAACGATATACGGCCGGTGCGTCGCGCCAGAGCGGCACGGTAACAGAGGGCGTATTAACCTGCCATACTTCCCCAAGGAAGAAGAGGAAGATGATGACGGCAAGCGGTATCCGATTTTTTCCCTGCAAAACCCGCGCAAGTGCGTGTGCCGCCGATGCCGATAATCCGAGAATGACAAATATGCTCAAGCGCGCAGGTACGCGGATCGATTGCATGGGCGGAAAAATTTTATAGAGATAGTAATACGGCAGACGGGCGGAACCGGCAAACGGACCAAGCGACAGCGCCAGCGCAGCAACGGATACAACGAAAAATGCCGCAAGAAGTTTCCGTTGCCCGCGCCGTACTGCAAACGGCGAAAGAAGCGCGAGTAAGACAAGCGTGAACGTCGGATACAGCGGGCGTTCGTTCGTATCCTTCGTAAATCCGATGTCCGAAAGCCAACTTGTAGGCAAGACGGTAAGATAATCACGCGGTATTGCGCTTAAGCGAACCGTATCTTCCAAAGACCGCCTGATACCGGGATATTCCGCGCGCAGGCGGATGTACGGCAAGAGAACGATAAAAAGAAGGATTGCTGCAGGAACGAAAAGGAATGCGCCGTCTCTGAGCATGCGTACGTACGTTTTTCCTTTTTCGCCGATCATGACGACGGCGCCGAAAAGTACCGTAATGGGAATGAGAAATATGCCGAAGTAGACGGTTGAGGCGATTGACGCAAGATACCATACGAATGCCAGTAGCAGATTGCGGAATTTTCCCTCCCGAATGTACCGAATAAAGTACAGGAAAAAAAGCGGCAGCCACTGGCTGCTTACGGCGGGCAT
This sequence comes from uncultured Gammaproteobacteria bacterium, assembly GCA_964461825.1. Taxonomy (GTDB): domain Bacteria; phylum Patescibacteriota; class Microgenomatia; order UBA10105; family UBA927; genus XYB1-FULL-47-11. Next base: position 350 of record CAYWVJ010000001.1, on the reverse strand, counting down.
GTGCCCGATCTGCGCGATGCGCGTCGTGGAAAACGCATAAAAAATTCCCGACAGCGAAGCCGCCGGACGTGAACCGGTCAGGTAGTACGAAAGGAAAAACATCGCGATTGCGGCAACGGGAAATGTAGCAAGAACGTACAGATTTTCCGCAAGAACCGGATTTTTTGTCAGTGCAAGCACCGGGGATGTGAGGATTGTCTGGGCGTAGAGCGTGTCGGAGAACGCGAGCGTATTGGTTTCCGGATAGAAAATGTTGGTATTGAGGAGATCCTTGAATCCACGGGTGGCCGCCGTATAATTGTGCATGAGATTCCAGGCGTAAAATACCGGGTCAACGGCATTGGGCAGCG